>CACWGK010000024.1 GCA_902760415.1 uncultured Lachnospiraceae bacterium | reverse complement strand
AAGAATATACAGAGAGCAGAGCTTGCTAGACGTAGAGAAGCAAAGCGTCTTGAGAGGGAGCGGCAGATCAGGCAAATGAAGATTAAGCTTGTTATCTGCATGGTCCTGTTTGTGCTTATTGTGGTCGGAATTACTATGCTTATCGTTAGAGATGCTACGAAGAAGAAGGATACGGATTCTAAGGATAAGGCGATAGCAGCTGAAGCTGTAGATTCAGACGAATCAGGTCGGAAAATCAGCGACTGGAGCAGTGTTGAAAGTGCAGGAGATGCTTCTCTCGGTACTGCAGGGGATGCTTTGACAGATTTTGATATAGATATGTCATTTGTGGGCGACTGCTGTATGGCGTCGAATCTGGAGAATAATTCTTATGGAACCCTTCTGTGGTATGAGTCAAATGCTGATACTACCTATTTCTTCGATGGTGTTCGTTCCTACTTTGAAAATGATGATATAACTGTAGCAAACTGTGAGAATACATTTTCAGATAAGGCTATAGCTCCAAGAGATAAGGGCGACGAGGTTCAGAACTTCTGGTTTAAATCGCCTGCGTGGTTTGCTAAGGTTTTTTCAGATAACAGTATAGAGGCTGTTACGATAAATAATAATCATACAAATGATTATGGTCCGGAGGTTTTCGAGGATACGAAGGCTGCACTTGATGCGGCTGGTGTTGAGTGGGGCTTCAGAGACAAGATAATATACTACGAAGAGCAGGGCTTTAAGGTTGGTATAGTATGTGTATCTTATTACTCTTACAGTGAGGCTGAGGGAATCCTGCCGTATCTGGAACTGGCGAAGGAAAACTCGGATTTTCAGGTGATATTCTTCCACGGTGGTGTGGAGGGAGTTTACTCTGAAGAGGACTGGAAGGTTCAGGCCTGCCATATGCTTGTCGATAATGGAGCGGACCTGATAGTAGGAGCTCATCCTCATGTTCTTCAGAAACGTGAGAATTATAATGGCGTTGATATCGTCTATTCATTGGGTAACTTCTGTTTTGGCGGAAATGATAATCCAGCATCTAATAGAACTATAATATATAAGTATAAGCTGAAGGTTCATGTGTCTGGGGAAGACCGTGAAGTTACAGCAAAGGAAGAAGAAATGATTCCGTGCTATGTATATACAGGAAGTACCAATAATTGGCAGCCGTATCCGATAGAGGAACAGGATATTGCTGATAGGGTTATAAAGTATATGAATGGGGAACTTGATTCTCCAAATTAGTTCGGGAGTTTGTTAAAGGAGTATATATGAGCAGAGGTATATTTATAAGTATGGAGGGACCTGACGGTTCAGGTAAATCTACACAGATAGAACTTATCAAGGAGTATCTTGAGAAGGAAGGAAAGGATGTCATTATAACCAGGGAGCCAGGGGGCACTCGAATAAGTGAAGCTATAAGAGAAATCATTTTGAACAAGGATTATACTGAAATGTCTCCAGTAACGGAGATGATGCTTTACGCTAGTGCCAGAGCACAGCTTATTGCTGAGGTAGTTGGACCTGCGATAGATGCGGGAAAGGCTGTTATCTCAGATAGATTCGTGGATTCTTCTCTGGTATATCAGGGAATGGCGCGTGGACTCGGAGTTGAGACTGTTTATGGAATCAACAGTGTCGCTATCGGAGAGTATATGCCAGATATTACATTTCTTCTCGATTTACCAGCTGAGGTGGGAATCAGCAGGAAGAAGGATCAGAAGGAACTTGACCGTATGGAACTGGAGAGTCTGGAGTTTCATAAGAAGGTTGCGGAGGGCTACAGAAGCCTTGCAACGCGCTTCCCGGACAGAATAAAATGTATAGATGCAACTTTGCCTATTGAAGAGATATGTGGTATTATTAGAAGTAGCGTAAAGGATATATTATCTAGCATTTAGGTATTTTTTGCTTTTTGGAGAAAGCGGGGTGACATGGCATGGATTTTAAAAATATTATCGGACACGAAGAGATCATCAGCCGTTTTATGAGCAGTATCGAAACCGATCGTGTGAGTCACGCATATATCATAGCTGGCGAGGAAGGCAGCGGTAGATATACACTTGCAGAAGCATTTGCTAAGGCACTTCAGTGTGAGGAAGGTGGTTCTGAGGCGTGCGGACAGTGTAAGTCTTGTAAACAGGCAGAATCGAATAATCATCCCGATATCATAACAGTTTCTCATGATAAGGCTACAGTTCTTTCTGTAGACTGCATTAGAACAGAGGTTGTAGATACTATGGGGATTAAGCCCTATAGCAGTAAGTATAAGATATATATTATCCGTGATGGTGAGATGATGACAGAGGAGGCAGAGAATGCTCTTCTCAAGACCATCGAGGAACCACCAGAATATGGCATAATCATTATCATTACTAAGCAGCTTGAGAAGCTTCTTCCTACAATTCAGTCACGTTGCGTGATCATTAATACCAAGCCTGTAAAAGAGAAGGATATTCGTGATTATCTATCAAATGAGCTTGGCATCGAGGAAGAGAAGATTACATTTGCTATCGAGTATGGTCAGGGTAATCTTGGAAAGGCTATTCTACTTGCTACAAATGAGGAGTATGAAGGACTTGTAAGGTCTGTTATCGACCTTGAGTGTAACATCTTCGATATGACACTTGATGAAATCTCAGAGGCAATCAAGAAATGTGTCAATTACAAAATGAATATCAATGACTACCTTGATCTTATGATGATGTGGTACAGAGATATTCTAGTACTGAAGGTTACTGGCAATCCGGACAAGATTCTGTTCAAGGAACAGTATTCAGTTATAAATAATCAGGCGAAGTACCTGTCCTTTAACGAACTTGAGGACAAGTCACGCGCTATAGAAGCAGCAAAGCAGAGAATAAATGCACATGCTGACTTGGAGGATATTATGAGGCTTCTTATCTTGACTCTCAAGGAGTCATAGTCTAGAGGCACACTTTAGTAAAGGAGAAAACTAATTACATATGAAGGAAGTAATAGGCGTCAGGTTCAGACCTAACGGCAAGATATATTATTTTGACCCCGTTGATTATCATGTGCAGGTTGGAACTGATGTCATAGTAGAGACGGCCAGAGGCGTAGAGTATGGTAAATGTGTTCTTGGCCGTAAGACGATAGAAGATGAGAAAAGAATCTCAGGACTTAAGCCAATCATAAGACTGGCAAATGATGAAGATAAAAAGAAGTTTGAGACAAATAAGAAGAAGTCACAGGAAGCTTTTCAGACTTGTGTTAAGAAAATCAATGAACATGGGCTTAAAATGAAGCTTATATCTGCAGAGTATACATTTGACGGAAGTAAGGTTCTGTTCTACTTTACAGCAGAGGGTCGAGTTGATTTTAGAGAGCTGGTCAGAGATCTGGCTGGTGTCTTTAGAACAAGAATTGAGCTTAGACAGATTGGCGTAAGAGATGAAGCTAAGATATCTGGCGGTATCGGAATGTGCGGAAGAGAGCTGTGCTGTAACAGCTATCTGTCAGAGTTTATTCCAGTTTCTATAAAGATGGCTAAGGAACAGAATCTTTCCCTGAATCCAACTAAGATATCTGGTGTATGCGGAAGACTTATGTGCTGTCTTAAGCATGAGCAGGATACTTATGAGTATCTTAACTCTAAGATGCCAGGTGTAGGCGATAATGCCACTACAGCTGAAGGAGTTGTAGGTAAGGTTGAATCTGTAAATGTAATGCGTCAGACTGTTCGTCTTATCATTACAGATGAGGAAGACAACAAGACTCTTGAAGAGTTTAAGGTAGACGAGCTTAGATTTAAGCCTAGAAAGAAGAAGAAAGACAAGGGCGATAAGCGTTCAAAGGATGCTAAGAGGGATAAGGATCTGGAAGCACTCGAGGCACTTGAGAAGGAAGAGCTTTCCAGTCTTGATGATGAATAAGATATGAGTGAGTGTATTCTGAAAGAAAATGAGAGAATAGATGATCTGGATGTAAATGGGTTCCGTATTATACAGAACCCATTTTGTTTCTGTTTTGGTATGGATGCGGTACTTCTGGCTAACTTCGTAAAGGTTAGTCCTAAGGCTAAATGTATCGATATCGGTACAGGTACAGGAGTGATTCCGCTTATTTCTACTGCGAAAAACAGAGGGAGCCATTGGACGGGACTTGAGGTGCAGTCCAATATGGTAGATATGGCCAGTAGGAGTGTTGAACTGAATGATTCCGGAGGCAGAATATCTATAGTGGAAGGTGATGTGAGAAATGTTAGGGAGATATTTAAGCCTTGTTCCTTTAAGGTTGTTACATCTAATCCACCTTATATGAAACAGCCGGCGGGACTTCAGAGCTCGAGTGATACTATCAATATCTCTAGAGCTGAGATTATGGCAAGCCTCGAGGATGTTGTAAGCGCTGCTTCGTATCTGCTTCCGACAAGAGGTACATTTGCTATGGTACACAGGCCTTCAAGACTTCCGGAGATTATGGAAGTGCTACTGAAATATAGGCTTGAACCTAAGAGACTGCAGCTTGTGCAGCCTACAAGAGATAAGGAAGCAAACCTTGTACTTATTGAATGTGTAAAAGAAGCAGGCAAAGAACTTAGACTGCTTCCGACTCTAATAGTGTACAAGGAAAATGGAGAATATACTGAGGAACTTCTAAGTTATTACCGTTAGTGTGGAGGATATATGGCAGGCATATTATATCTGGTTGCTACTCCGATAGGAAATCTGGAGGATATGACATATAGAGCTGTGAAGGTGTTAAATGAGGTGGATATTATCGCTGCTGAGGACACTCGGAACAGCATAAAGCTGCTGAATCATTTTGAGATAAAGAAGAGTCTTACCAGTTATCATGAGTTTAATCGTTATGATAAAGCAGAGTATCTGGTGGAGAAACTCGAACAGGGTGAAAATGTAGCTGTTATAACGGATGCAGGAACTCCTGGAATATCTGATCCGGGCGAAGTTCTGGTGGAAATGTGTTATGACAGGGGTATAAGAGTTGTACCGGTTCCTGGGGCAGTGGCTGCTGTAAATGCGCTGGTTGCTTCGGGACAGAAGACGAGGCGATTTGCATTTGAGGCCTTTCTTCCTTTAGAGAAGGATAAGAAGGCTAGAAAGGAACTGGACCGTATCCTTGAAGAGCTAAAGAGAGAGACTAGAACAGTTGTTATATATGAAGCACCGCATAGACTAGTAAGTACTTTGGAACTTCTGGCGAAGGAGCTGGGGGGCGACAGAAGTCTTACTATCTGTAAGGAGCTAACTAAAAAGCACGAGACATTCTGGAAGACAACCATTCGTGAGGCGCTAGCTCATTATCAGGATGAAGGAAATGCACCTAGAGGAGAATATGTTCTGGTAATAGCAGGAAAATCTGAGGAAGAGCTGGAGCAGGAAAAGAGGCTCAGCTGGGAAGGGTTAACCGTAGAAGAACATATAAAGTCCTATCTTGAGCAGGGCGTCGACAAAAAAGAAGCTGTCAAGAAAGTTGCTAAGGAAAGAGGGCTTAAAAAGCAGGATGTTTATCTTGTTGCGGTTAACATAAACTAATGCACCTCTGTGATAAAAACAAAGATTAGTATTGTCTAACAAATAGGCGTTATTGTATACTCCACCTAGAAACTTTGTATTATCAATAAGGAGGTTAAGACTATGGCTTTTGTTATAGGTGATGCTTGCATCTCTTGTGGAACATGTGCAGGTAACTGCCCAGTTGGAGCAATCGCTGAGGGCGATGGTAAGTTCGAAATCGATGCAGATTCTTGTATCTCATGTGGAGCTTGTGCTTCAAATTGTCCTGTTAGCTGTATTGAAGAAGGCTAATAATTCTATTAGGATATAAGGAAGACCACCCAATCATATCATGGGTGGTCTTTTTTTGTTTGTTCGTTATTGACTTTAATCGGTCTTTTTAATATTTCATTTTACCAGATAAACCTTAACTCCTTCATAAGAAGGTTCTGTGATGTAAGAAAGGTCTATCTATATGGCCGGCGGAATAAATAAACGGGGATGTCCCAAGGGGACTATATCTACTCCTAGGCCTGCGTGATGTCTAGTCATCATATTAGCAGATTAGTATGGTATCTTCAAGAAAAATATACAAAACTAGCCGAAAACTTGTGAGAAAAATACACTAAATAAACACTTTACGAATCTAAAATATATGTTAGAATACATATAATAAAAAAGAGGAAAATGTATGAAGCTAGAGAGAATTAATGACAATCAAATAAGAATCACACTTGATCCTCATGATTTTGATGATTTCGATGTATCGGTTGTAGATCTCCTCACAGATAGAGAAGGAAAGGCCAAGGAGTTTATTGAGACTCTTATGGGTATGGCAAAGGATGACCTTAACTTTGAGGCTGAGGGAAGTCCTATTATGGTTGAGGTTACTCAGACAGGTAAGGATGCTATAGTCCTTATGGTTACAAAGGTTGATAAGGACACGAAGCTAAGACCTGGCATTTCTAATGCTCCTGAAGTAGCGGTTGGGGAACAGGCTGAAGCAGAAGATTCAAAGGATGACATTCCTTTACCTAATATTCCTATTCCTGCTGCAGAGAATGAGAAGACTATAACTCCAAGCTTTGGTGTATGCAGATTTAACGATCTCGATGATGTAATCCGAGTTGCGAAGATGGCTGAGAATTATTATGACAGCGATAATTCATTATACAAGGATGGCGATAGTTATTATCTGATGTATACCAGAAGTAGAAATACTGAGGATGAGTTTAGAATGCTTTCGAGCCAGGCTAGAGAGTTTGGTGATCCAACTGTGTTCCATTATGCTTCAAGATATTATCTTGAGGAACACTATTCGCTGATTATTCCAAATGAAGCGCTCCAGCTTTTAGCTGAAACTTAAGTGATGTAACTAAAATACCCTTTGAGTTTATTTACTCAAAGGGTATTATTTATATTGCTCGCTTTATTGCATTTATTCTTTATGAATACATACTTATTCTTCTTATATGACGCTCATCATTTGAAAATGGTGTATCAAGAAATGTATCGATTATCATAAGTGCAAGACCAGGTCCAACTACACGTGCGCCCATACATAGGATGTTAGCGTCATTATGTTCTCTGGTTGCCTTAGCAGAAAATGTGTCGTGACAGAGTGCAGCTCTGATACCAGGCTCTTTGTTCGCAGCCATGGACATACCAATTCCTGTTCCACAGATTAGAATGCCTAAGTCAGCATTTTTACTCTGGATGTCTTCTGTTACTTTCTTAGCGTAGATAGGGTAGTCGCAGGATGCTGGACTATCTGTTCCAACGTCAGTAACCTCGAATCCCCTCTTCTTAAGGTGCTCGATAACCTCGAGTTTAAGTTCGTATCCGCCATGATCTGAACCTATACTTACCTTCATTTAGATAACCTCCCTAAACATGTATAATTCTTTGACCTGCTGCTTTGAGGAGCCTGTTCATGATAGCTCCGCCAATCTCACAGTCCTTAAAACTTTCGCTGTAGATATACTTGGCGCCTCTTTCATCACATTCTCGTAGAGCAGCATAGAGTCTTGCGGCAACGGTAATGCCATCTTCGATGCTTCCAACAGTAACTGTATCCTCTTCATTATAGAAGCTAAGATGTTCCTTTGGAGATAGGATAAGCACTTTGTCGCCGGCTTCTTTCTTCTTATTATATAGAGCATTTATTGTATCTGCAACTGCAGCAGCTCCTTTGTCTGTCCATATAGCTGCATTCTCTGTAGATGTAGCATCTGTTGGACAAGCAACGTCAGTCAGTTCAACAACAGTGAGCTCGCCTTTTGGAGCGTAATGTGTATATTTCATTCCAGGAGCCTTAGGTCTAAGGTTTGGATCTGGACGAATGATTGCTGGGTCTATACGAACCTCTCCAACTATATCTTCCAGATTCTTCTTAGTAATATATCCAGGTCTTAGTATAGTAGGAACACTGGAAGTAAGATCAACTATAGTTGATTCAATACCTATTCCGACAGCTCCTCCGTCGATTATCGCATCAATTCTGCCGTCCATATCTTCCTTAACATGAAATGCAGTCGTAGGCGATGGTCTTCCGGAAGTATTAGCAGATGGTGCAGCTATATATACACCACTTTTCTTTATTAATTCCATAGCTGCAGGGTGTGAAGGAAAACGGATAGCGACTGTATCTAGTCCTCCTGTAGTTTCCTTTGGAACTATGTCAGCTTTTGGAAGTATGATAGTGAGTGGGCCTGGCCAAAAGGCTTCCATAAGAGTTTTAGCAACTTCTGGAACCTCGCTAGCTAGCTCATATACAGCAGCAGTGTCAGCGATATGAACAATAAGTGGATTGTCGGAAGGACGTCCCTTTGCAGCATAGATTGCCTGTGAAGCAGATGGAGAGAGAGCATTTCCGCCTAATCCATAGACGGTCTCTGTTGGAAATGCAACAAGTCCACCGCGTCTCAGAATCTCAGCTGATATTTCTATATCCTGTTCGCTGTCAGATAAAAACTTGGTAATCAAGATAATCTCCTCTTTAGTCCTGGCTCATATTTCCGCGAAGGACCTTATCTAGCACATAGTCGTGTGCCTGTGTTTCATATATATCAGGAAGTGCTTCTAGTTCGTCACTTCCATATCGTCTCTTTAAAGCTTCTTTTATCAGATGATCCGCAAATGCTGGATTCTTCGGAAGGATTGGTCCGTGGCTGTAGGAACCGAAGAGATTCTTATAACGCACGCCCTCGGTCTTATCTTCACCGTTGTTGCCATATCCACTGAGAACAGTTCCAAGAGGTTTAACCCCCTCGCCGAGATAAGTTCTTCCACTGTGGTTTTCGAATCCTACTACATCAGAGCCGCCAGATTCTGCGGGTAGACGAAATGCATAGTTACCTATCATTCTTACATCGCCACCGATGGTGTGATAGTCGACAACTCCCAGAAATGAGAGCTTTTCGCCTTCCTTTGTCTGGTAGTAGTGTCCCATCATCTGGTAACCACCACATATACATAGGAAGACCTTGCCGTCTTCTATAGCAGAACGTATATTATCACCCTTACCGGTCTTAAGGTCATTTAGCAGGACCTCCTGTTCGAAATCCTGTCCGCCACCGATGAAAAATATATCATAATCCGTAAAGTCCTGATTATCTCCGAGCTTTACTTCTGTAACCTCACATTCAATGCCTCGCCATTCAAGTCGCTTCTTGAGGCAGAGGATATTTCCTCGGTCACCGTAAAGGTTCAGAACCTCTGGGTATAAATGTGCTATTTTAATCTTTCTGTCAGCCATATTGTTTCCTTATATATATTACTTCTGGTCCTTCCAGAACTCCTTCTTACCTGTTGCGGCACCAACCACAGCTCTAAGGCTAAGCATAGATGTGTAGTTTGGAAGTGCGAAGACAGGAAGAGAGTGGCTTGTCATAGCCTTCAGTAGTTTAGTTTCATCTTCAATCAGGGTTATGATATCCTCATTTGCCCCTGCATACTTAAGTCGAAGTCTTATATCAGTAGCTCGTGTGCCTGATACATATATCTTCTTGCAGTTCTCGTCAGTTGCGACCTTCTCAAAGTCAGCATCCCAGATCCAGGATATATCATGTCCGTCGGCTGTCTTATCATTTAGACAAAATACAGCAACGTAGTCGTCGTCCATAGATGAAAGATATGAGAGAGACTGATTGCAGCCTGCAGGATTCTTTACGAGAATCATCTGTATGTCAACATTATTATATGTAAAGGTTTCCATTCGGCCGAAGCTCGAGGCAACCTTTCCCAGTGAATCTGTGATATCAGAACGTTTCCAGCCGGCTGCTTCGTAAGCGCCGATGGCTGCGATTCCATTATAAATGTTATAAAGAGCAGGAAGTCCTATATGAATAGCCTGACTATCTGCATTTCCAAATTGAACAGTAATATCGCTTCCCTTAGGAGATATCTTATCTATAGAAGAAACTTCTATATTAGTAGCTGCTCTCTTGTATCCACATTTCGGACATCTGAATCCACCCAGGTGAGCATAAGTATGATAGTCATACTCATATTCAGTTCCGCAATGTATGCAGTACTTAGCATCTGATAGGTCACTCGATACGTCTTCTTCTTTTTCACTAAATGCATTCTTTCCTATACCATAATAGAAGATACTATTTGGAACTCCATCCGCGAGAGAAGAAGTCAGAGAACAATCTGCATTTAGACAGAGCGTAGTCTCAGGTACGAGACCGACGCCAGTTCGAATCTCTTCTAATGTATGCATAACCTCTCCGTAGCGATCCAACTGATCTCTGAAGAGATTTGTAACAACGATAACCTTTGGATGAATAAGTGGAACAACCTTCTTAAGAGCACCTTCGTCGCACTCGACGATTGCAAAATGCTTCTTAGGCTTTCCAGATAGAGTTGCAAGCGCTGTGAACTCTGCAGTGATACCTGTCAGCAGATTAGCGCCGGAGATATTAGATAACGGATCTACTCCGCTTTCCTGCAGAGCATTTCTCAGCATACTACATGTAGTAGTTTTACCGTTGGTTCCTGTTACTACTATTATTTCCATACCCTGGGAAACAACTTCGAGAATCTTCTTATCAAAGAGAAGAGCTGATCTGCCTGGCAGGGTAGTTCCTCCGCGATGGGCAACTCTGAGTCCCCATCTGGTTAGACGACAGGCTGCTACTGCAAAAAATGTTTTGACTGGATTATGTCCGTTCATAATATAGATTAATTACTTCCTATGTATATAATTCGCAATAATTCGCAGTTTTTTGTGATTGATTGCGTTCTGATGCAATAGTATAATAAATTCAACTATGTGCACATCAGCAAGATTAGCACAAATGGGTTGTTTTTTCAACCTAGTAACATTGAACTGTTAGGCGCCTGTTGGGATTTTATGTTGACAAGACAGGCGTATCGTGTTATCATAACACCGTAACATTTTTGTAACAAATCAATTAAAAATGTAAAAAAAATGTAACAAACCACAAGATATTGTGGGTGAAAGTCGATTAGGAGGTTACATAATGTATAAACCATCGAAGAGAGTTTTAGCTGCTTGTCTTACAGCAGGAGTTGTATTTTCAGCATTTAATACAACACTTGGAGTAAAAGCAGGCCAGGAATATGACTCATCTAATGTGGGTATTTCAGGAAAAGTAGGAGAATACATCGAGAAGACAGAATCAGAGGATCCAGTTGCTGACCTTACAAATGGTATAGTAACAAAGGCCGATGTTGAATCTGCATTCGCAGAAGCAACAACTGCTGATTCTATAGAAGATGCAAGTGGAACAGACGCAAGCGCAACTGATGCAAGCGCTACAGACGCATCTCCAACAGATGCAAAGCTTTACAAGCAGTTCCAGGACAGAGCAATATGTACAGCTGATAGCAAGGTTAATATCCGTACAGCTTCAAGTACAGATGCAGATGTCGTAGGCGTTATCGAGAGAGGTGGTATCTGCCTCGTTGATGAGATCGGTGAAGAGTGGACAAAGATTGAGTCTGGTACTTGCGTTGGATACGTAGCTAATATGTATCTTGCTTATGGCGACGATGCTGGAGTATGGTGCGAGAACAACGGTATCGCACGTACAGCTGTTGTTAACACAGCAACACTTAAGGTTCGTGAAGGCAAGGATGAAGGAAGCGAATGTGTTACACTTCTCCCTGAGGGTGAAGAGTACAGCGTATATAGTGTAAGTGGTGAGTGGACTGAAGTATCAGTCGATGATGATGTTCGTGGTTTCGTTAAGAGCGAATATGTAGATGTAACATTTGCTACTACAAGAGCCGTATCAGTTGAGGAACAGGCTGAGGCTGATAGAAAGGCTAAGGAAGAGGCTGATGCAGCATGGCTTGCATACCTCGCAGAGCAGGAAGCTAAGCAGCAGGCAGCTGCAACTCAGACAGCAAATGCTACTAATACTACAAACACAACAACTACAACAACTACTACACAGACTACAGATACAGCTGCACAGCCAGCAGCAGAGCAACCTGCAGCAGAGCAGCCAGCAGCTACACAGACAGCTGAACAGCCGGTAGAGCAGGCTGCACCAGTTCAGGAAGAGGTAGCTACAGAGGCTCCTACAGAAGCTCCTACAGAGGCAGCTCAAATCGCTGCACCAGCAGGTTCTACAGGAGTTGATCTTGCAAACTATGCTTGTCAGTTCGTTGGTTACCCATATGTATGGGGCGGATCAAGTCTTACAGGCGGAGCAGATTGTTCTGGATTTACAATGGCTATATATGCACAGTATGGATATTCACTTCCACATAATGCAGCAGCACAGTCAGGATATGGCGTAGAAGTTAGTCTTTCAGACCTTCAGCCAGGAGATCTTCTGTTCTACAGCAATGGTGGTGGAATCGGACACGTAGCAATCTATATTGGTGGTGGTTCAGTAGTTCATGCATCTAACTCAAGAGATGGTATCAAGATATCATCATATAACTACAGAACTCCTGTAAAGGCTGTAAGAATTCTCGGCCAGTAAGATATAACTTAATCTAGAATTACCCAGGACGACATTTGGATTTCCATATGTCGTCCTTTTTTTGTGCCAAGAAATATAGCGTTAAAAATGTAAGGTAAAAAAGAATGATAAAAAGATAAGTTGATAATGCTGATAAAGCGTGTTAATAAAGTATGTAAAAAAACGTTAAATCTTGATTTCATGAACATAAAATGATGTTTTTTGTGCAGGTTGCACAAAGGAAAAGAGTTGGGGTTGATAATAATTAACATAAGATGATTTGTGTGGTTGTTGATAACTAACTCTGCGAAGGCTTTTATATGGGGTTGTTAACAAAGTTATCAACATTATCCACATTTATTTAGTGGACATAATCTTAGTATTATTAGAGCTGAAAAAAAATTAAATTCGTGATATGTAACAAACTTTTAACAATTTGAGATTATTTAGGGGAAATGACCAGCAAAAAATAGTAAATCATAAGCTCCGAGTCGTTGAATGAAGGGGGTAAATATGGTATAATCAATTAAGCTGTAATTTGGACCTGAGAGGCCCTTAGGACAGTATTTCTAGCGAGAAGGAGAACACGACTATGAATTATATGATTAGTGGAAAAAACATCGACGTAACAGAAGGTTTAAAGCAGGCGATATATGATAAGCTGGGAAGACTTGAGAAGTTCTTCGCAGAAGATACGAATGCTCAGGTAACTCTATCTGTAGAAAAGGAGAGACAGAAGATAGAGGTAACTATTCCAATGAAGGGACACATTGTTCGTGCTGAGCAGGTTAGCGATGATATGTATGTGTCTATAGATATGGTAGCAGAGATTATTGAACGTCAGGTTGTACGTTACAAGAAGAAGATTATAGATCAGAGCCAGGATGCAGCATTCTTCCAGGATAGATTCCTTGAGGAAGAGGATGTCGAGGATGATGAGATTCAGATCATCAGAAGCAAGAGATTTGCTGTTAAGCCTATGTATCCAGAAGATGCTTGCGTACAGATGGAACTTCTTGGACATAGCTTCTATGTATTCCGTAATGCGGAGACAAATGAAGTTAATGTAGTATATAAGAGAAAGGGAAGCACATACGGACTTATTGAACCAGAGTTCTAGGTCGTACCGGGAGAATAAAATGAAGTTTTGTAAGAAATGTGGTCAGCAGATAGAGGATAACGTGCTATTCTGTCCATACTGTGGAACTCCGCAGCAGGCAGCACCGCAGCCACAGCAGGCAGCACCGCAACCACAGCAGGTAGCACCGCAGCCACAGCAGGCAGCGCCGCAGCCACAGCAGGCAGCACCGCAGCCGCAGTTTGGCCAGATGCCTCCGCAGCAACCACAGCCACCGAAAAAACCGCTTGATAAGAAGATTCTCTTCATTATCGCTGGCGTAGCTGCCGCACTACTGATTATTGTGATCGGATTGATATTCGCTCTGTCAGGCCGAAGAGGCGCAAGCAGTTACAAAGGCGCAGTGGAAAAGCTATTTTCGGCACTAGAAGCTGGGAATGGCAAGAAGCTTGTAAGCATAATGATGCCCTCTGAATTAGAAAAGTCAGCAGATAAAGAGCTGAACGATGGAGAGCTTGAATATCTAGGTTATGACAGCATGGCTGAGTTTATTGAGGATCAATATAAAAATGAACTCGAAGACAGCGTAAAGTTTAAGGATGTTGAGATAACTGATAAAGAGAAGCTATCTAAAGATGAGGTGGAAGAAATCGAGGAAATGTGTGATGATGAGCTAGGCTGCGACATTGATGTCAAAGAAGCTTATTCACTTGAAATCGATTATCTGTATAAAGAAAAGGGCGACGAAGACTGGCAGGATGACTACATGGAGATAACTGCTTATAAGGTTGGCGGTAGATGGTATCTATTCCCTTGGTAAGAATATAATAAGATTTGACTTAAATGTGTCACGGGTATTAACTCGTGACACATTTTTTGTGTTTTTTCTTGCTAGAATAGGGCTTTAGTGGTATAGTAGTGAGATGGCTAACCGCCTACTTATTTCTAATGTTTGGAGGAATAACATGTTTTTAACTGACAAGATTTTCGGAACATATAGTGACCGAGAATTAAAAAAGATAGATAAGACTGTCGATGCGGTTATGGCTCTTGAAGATAAATACAGTCAGGAAAACTTCACTGATGAGCAGCTTAGAGCAAAGACTGAGGAGTTTAAGGCCGCTCTTGCAGATGGTAAGACCTTAGATGATATCTTGGTTGATGCATTTGCAGTAGTAAGAGAGGCAGCCTGGAGAGTTCTGGGAATGCGTCCATACAGAGTACAGGTTATCGGTGGAATCATTCTTCATCAGGGTCGTCTTGCTGAGATGAAGACTGGTGAAGGTAAGACACTTGTTTCTACAATGCCTGCTTATCTGAATGCTCTTGAGGGCAAGGGCGTGCATGTCGTTACAGTTAACGATTACCTGGCACAGCGTGACGCAGAGTGGATGGGTCGTGTCCATGAGTTTCTTGGACTGAAGGTTGCATACATTCTGCAGAGCTTCAAGAAGGAAGAGCGTAAGGCAGCGTACGAAGCTGATATTACATATATTACTAACAATGAGCTTGGATTCGATTATCTGAGAGATAACATGGTTACATATAAGGACCAGCTGGTTCAGCGTGGACTTCACTATGCTATCATCGATGAGATTGACTCAATCCTCATAGACGAGGCTAGAACACCACTTATCATTTCTGGTAGAGGTGGAAAGCCAACAGAGCTATACAAGATCTGCGATAATCTTGCTAAGAGAATGCAGAGAGGTACAGCTTCTACTGAAATCACAAAGGCTCAGGCTATTATGGGTGAGCAGGTTCAGGAGGATGGAGATTATCTTGTAAATGAGAAGGATAACTTCATTGTATTTACTGAACAGGGCGTTAAGCAGATAGAGAATTATCTGGATATAACTAATCTTACAGATCCAGAGCATATCGACGAATATCACTGCATGCTTCAGGCTGTTCGTGCACATGCTCTTATGCATAGAGATAAGGACTATATTGTAAAAGATAATGAGGTCCTGATTGTTGATGAGTTTACTGGCCGTGTAATGCCTGGACGTAGATTCAGCGATGGTCTCCATCAGGCACTGGAGGCAAAGGAAGGTGTTAAGGTTAACAGAGAGAATAAGACTCTTGCAACTATTACATTCCAGAACTTCTTCAACAAGTATGACAAGAAGGCTGGTATGACTGGTACAGCTCTTACAGAGGAGACAGAGTTCCGTGAAATCTATGGAATGGACGTTGTAGTTATTCCTCCTAACAGACCTGTTGCTAGAATTGATATGGAAGACAGCCTCTACGCAACAAAGGAAGATAAGTATAATGCTATCGTAAATGCTACGATAGCAGCTCATGAGAAGCAGCAGCCTGTACTTGTTGGTACAGCAAATATCGAAGTATCAGAGACTATCAGTAAGATGTTGAAGAAGAGAGGCGTTAAGCATAATGTCCTCAATGCTAAGTTCCATGATAAGGAAGCTGAGATAGTTGCTGAGGCAGGACGTCTTGGTGCTGTTACAATCGCAACTAACATGGCCGGTCGTGGTACTGATATTGTTCTTGGTGGTAACCCAGAGAAGATGGCAGAGCATATCCTCAAGGAGGAAGGCGTTGACTTCGAAGAGGCTACTGATGAACAGAGAAAAGCTGCTCTTAAGAAAGCAAAGGAAATATCTGCTGAGGAAGCAGTTAAGGTTAAGGAAATAGGTGGTCTTAAGGTTATCGGTTCTGAGAGACATGAGTCAAGACGTATTGATAACCAGCTCCGTGGACGTTCAGGACGTCAGGGAGATCCAGGTGAGTCTAAGTTCTACCTCTCACTCGAGGATGATCTTCTAAGACTCTTTGGTGCTGAGAGAACTATGGAAGCACTTAAGAGACTTAGTGGAAATGATGGTGGTGAGATTGTCGAGAACAGAATGGTATCTAAGGGTATCGAGACTGCTCAGAAGAGAATTGAGTCTAACCACTACGGTATAAGAAAGAGCCTTCTTGAGTTTGACCAGGTAAACAACGAGCAGAGAGAAATCATTTACGAAGAGAGACGTCGTGTTCTTGATGGTGAAGACATGCACGGAACAGTTCGTGAGATGCTCAGTGAGACTATCGGAAAGACTATTGATAAATTCATTTCTAACGAAATCGATCCTGAGGAATGGGATATAAAGAGCCTTGCTAAGGAGCTTACTCAGTGTATGCCACCTCAGAAGACTGATAATAGAATAGATATAAAGCCATCTGATGAAGAACTTAATAAGGGCGATGTATCAGGCTATAGAGAGAGAATCGTAACTTCAGCTCTTGAAGCATTTGAGGAGTTCTGCGAAGCAGTATATGAGAGTCCTGAACAGCTTCATGACTTTGAGCGTAAGATGATTCTTCAGGCTGTAGATGAGAGATGGATGGAGCAGATTGACGACATGGAACAGCTCCGTCAGGGTATTGGTCTGCAGGGCTATGGTAACAGAGATCCAGTAGTTGAGTATAAGCTTGCTGGTTTTGATATGTTCAACGAGATGATTGCTTCTATACGTGAGCGAGTTGCATTTAACATGACTCACTATATTCCAAAGCCAAAGGAAGAAGCAGTTAGAGAGCAGGTTGCTAAGGAAACTGGAACTAACAAGGACGACAGCGTAAAGCAGGGACCAAAGGTTAATAAGCAGAAGAAGATTAATCGAAATGATCTGTGTCCATGTGGTTCAGGTAAGAAGTATAAGAACTGCCACCTGCCACTTGGTGGATGGAATGGTCAGTAAACTAAGGATAGTAATATGCTAGAATTAGATGAGTACAAGCTGGAACTTCAGAAGTATAGAACACCTCTTGAAGAAGTGAAGGCTTCACTTGATATCGAAGGAAAACAAAAAAGAATAGCTGAACTTGATGCCGCTATGGCTGAACCGGGTTTCTGGGATGATGTTGAAAGATCTGGCCAGATAATGAAAGAAATCAAGGGACTTAAGGGTACTCTTGAGATGTATGGAAACATCCAGCAGGATTTTGAAGATCTGGAGACCATGATTGAAATGGCTGAGGAAGATTCAGACGAAGAGCTTGTTACAGAAACTGGAGAAATGCTTCGAAGCTTTGTAAAAAGATTTGAAGATTTCCGTATAGAGACTCTTCTATCAGGCGAGTTTGATGCAAATGACTGTACAGTCAAGATAAATGCAGGAACTGGTGGAACTGAGGCTTGTGACTGGACAAGTATGGTATACCGTATGTACTCCCGTTGGGCTGAACGTCACGGATTTACTATAACCGTGCTTGATCTTCTGGATGGTGATGAAGCGGGAATCAAGACAGTAACATTTCAGGTAAGCGGCTATCATGCATATGGATATATGAAGTCCGAGCATGGAGTACATAGACTTGTTAGAATATCGCCATTTAATGCAAATGGAAAGCGTCAGACTTCATTTTGTGCGGTTGAAGTTCTTCCTGTAGTAGACGATGCTATAGAGATAGAAATCGCTGATGACGATATAAGAATAGATACATATAGAGCCAGTGGAGCGGGCGGACAGCATATCAACAAGACCTCGTCTGCAATACGTATCACACATATTCCTACCGGAATTGTGGTACAGTGCCAGAATGAGCGTAGCCAGCATCAGAATAAGGATCAGGCTATGAAAATGCTGAAGTCCAAGCTCTTTATCCTGAAGAAACAGGAAAATGCAGAGAAAATGTCGGATATAAAGGGTGATGCTTTCGAGAATGGATTCGGAAGCCACATCAGATCCTACTTCCTGCAGCCTTATACCCTTGTTAAGGATTCTAGAACTGGTGCAGAAAATGGAGATGCCTACCGCGTGCTGGATGGAGACATAGATTTATTCATCAATGCCTATCTGGTATGGAAGGCAGCCGGCCCCGAAGAATAAATGAGTCAGCATTTACGTCGGACGTGCAAGGTGACTCATTTTAGAGATTTTATATAAGAGGATAGAAGTATGATAAATGTAGCAATTCTTGGATATGGAACAGTCGGTTCTGGAGTATTCAAAATAATTAATGAGAATAATTCTCATATCTCACGTCGTGCAGGTGATGATGTTAAGGTTAAGTATGTTCTTGATCTTAGAGATTTCCCTGGAGATCCTGTAGAGGATGTTCTGGTTCACGATGTAGATATCATAATGAATGACGACGAAGTTGATGTTGTTGTCGAAGTTATGGGTGGCGTTGAGCCAGCATATACATTTGTAAAGAAGGCTCTTGAAAGAGGAAAGAGTGCTTGTACTTCTAACAAGGAGCTTGTTGCTAAGCATGGTGCTGAGCTTCTTGAGATTGCAAGAGAGAATAATGTTAATTTCTTCTTTGAAGCTTCTGTAGGTGGTGGTATCCCTATCATTCGTCCACTTATTGAGTGCCTTACAGTTGATCATGTAGAGCAGATTCAGGGTATCATGAATGGTACAACTAACTATATCCTTACAAAGATGGAGGATGAGGGAGCTGATTTCGATACAGTTCTTAAGGATGCTCAGGATAAGGGTTATGCTGAGAGAAATCCTGAAGCTGATATCGAGGGTTATGACGCATGCCGTAAGATTGCGATACTTACATCACTTGCTTATGAGAAGCAGGTTGATTTTGAAGACATTTATACAGAAGGAATCACAAAGATCACAACAGCTGATTTTGATTATATGAAGAAAATCGGCGCAACTATAAAGCTTCTGGGTACAAGCCGTAAGGTAGATGGTGTTACATATTCTATGGTTGCTCCATTTGTACTTTATAGCGATAATCCGCTCTACAATGTAAAGGACGTATTCAATGCTATTCTCGTAAAGGGAGATATGCTTGGTGAAGTAATGTTCTATGGTAAGGGCGCAGGTAGTCTTCCAACAGCCAGCGCTGTTGTATCAGATGTTGTAGATGCTGTAAAGAGACAGGGTTACACAGCTCGTGTATTCTGGAGTGATGTGAAGAGAACTCTTGGAGGAGTTGATGCATTTAAGACTCCTTACTTTGTAAGAGTTAAGCCACAGGCTGGTGAAGATATTGCATCTCTTAAAAATAGAGTTGATAACGTATTCGGAAAGGTAGAATATATCTCTTTAGATAGCAAACCGGAAGAGATTGCATTTATCACTGATGTAATCTCAGGTTCTGAGTATGATAAGGCGGCAGAGGGATTTGATGTAGTTAGCCGCATTCGTGTAAGTAAATAATGTGACAATATGCCACATTTTGGGGGAGAAATCTAGTAGGAGGCATGAGAAATGCTAATAGTTAAGAAGTTCGGTGGTACTTCGGTTGGTAACCGCGATCGTATATTCAACGTGGCAAACCGATGCATCGAGGATTACAAAAAGGGAAATGATGTAGTTGTAGTTCTTTCTGCTATGGGTAAGTATACAGATGTGCTTATCGATATGGCGAAAGAGATTAACCCAAATCCTCCAAAGAGAGAGATGGATATGATCCTTACAACAGGTGAGCAGCAGTCAGTTGCTCTTATGTCCATGGCGATGGCATCTCTTGGAGTTCCAGCTGTTTCTTTAAATGCATATCAGGTTGCTATGCACACAACAAGTGTTTACAGCAATGCCCGCATTAAGAGAATAGATACAGAGCGTATCAGAAATGAGTTGGAGCAGCATAAGATAGTTATCGTAACAGGATTCCAGGGTGTTAATAAGTATGATGATTATACAACACTCGGACGTGGTGGAAGTGATACAACAGCAGTTGCTATAGCTGCAGCGCTTCATGCTGACAAATGTGAAATATATACCGACGTTGACGGAGTTTATACAGCGGATCCGAGAAAGGTTCCTGCAGCACGTAAGCTGGATCAGGTAACCTATGACGAGATGCTAGAGCTTGCTACACTTGGAGCGGGAGTTCTTCATAACCGTTCAGTAGAGCTCGCAAAGAAATATGGCGTACGTCTTGTTGTACGCAGCAGTCTGAATACTAACGAAGGAACCGTTGTAAGGGAGGGAAGTAAGATGGAAAAGATGATAGTAAGCGGTGTTGCAGCTGATACAGATGCAGCAAGAGTTGCCGTTATTGGTCTAAAGGATGAGCCAGGAGTAGCATTTAAGCTTTTCAATGCACTGGCTAAGCAGAATATAAATATTGATATGATACTTCAGTCAATCGGACGTCATGGAAAGAAGGATATCTCATTTACATGTACTGATGAGGATGCAGATGCAGCTAAGCAGATCATAGAGGAGCAGATGGACTTCGAGGAGATCGACGTAGATAAGGGCGTATCTAAGGTATCTATCGTAGGTGCTGGTATGCAGTCAAATGCAGGCGTTGCAGCTAAGATGTTCGAAGCACTTTATGATGCTAACATCAACATTCGTATGATCTCAACATCTGAGATTCGTGTTACAGTTCTTATAAATGAGAAGAACACAGAGCGTGCTATGAACGCAATTCATGACAAGTTCAATCTTGGAAATGAGTAATACGTATATTAGAATATAAAGAAATCAAGTAATTGATTAAGTAATCTAAAAGGACATTTTCCATTTGGAAAATGTCCTTTTTTATACTAACTATTCTTGAAAATGAGTAAATATGGCGATACGGTCCAGAGCCTCTCTAAGCTGATCGATGGAGTATGCATAGGAGATTCTGATAAATCCTTCGCCAGAATTACCAAATGCATTTCCTGGTACAACTGCAAGCTTCTGGCTTTCAAGAAGCTTTGTCGCAAACTCATCAGAAGACATGCCGAATCCCTGAATACTTGGGAATATATAAAAGGCTCCTTGAGGTTCAAAAGCAGGCATTCCAATATCGCTTAGTCGCTTTAGTAGATATCTGCGGCGTTCGTCGTAGGATTTGCGCATGTTAGCGATATCCTTATCACCGTTCTTAAGAGCTTCTATAGCTGCATACTGGCTAGTGGTAGGAGCACACATGATACAGAACTGGTGTATCTTTACCATAAGCTTCGCTATATCCTTCGGTGCGAGCGCATAACCGAGACGCCATCCTGTCATCGCGTAAGCCTTGGAGAATCCATTTATAACGATAGTTCTTTCCTGCATTCCAGGAAGAGAAGCTATAGAGAAATGAGGCTCTTCGGTATAGGTGAGCTCAGAATATATCTCATCGGAAATGACATATAAGTCGTGCTTCTTAGCAAGCTCAGCGATAGGTTCAAGATCCTCCTTAGTCATAATAGCGCCTGTTGGATTGTTAGGATAAGATAGGATTAAAACCTTTGTCTTGTCGGTGATGTGACTAGCGAGTTCTTCTTCAGTCAGCTTGAACTTATTCTCATTTTTGAGATCAATTATAACGGGCTTGCCGCCAGCCAGACTTACACAAGGTACGTAGGATACGTAGCTAGGCTCAGGGATTATGACTTCGTCCCCTGGATTAAGTATGGCACGGAGTGCAAGGTCGATTCCTTCGGAACCACCAACAGTGATTATTGCTTCTGTAGCTGGATTATAGGAAACGTTATATTTTCGTTCATACCATTTACAGATTTCTTCTCTAAGTTCGATAAGTCCAGAATTAGATGTGTAGTAGGTCTTGCCTCTCTCGAGAGAATAGATTCCCTCGTCTACAACATGCCAAGGGGTATCAAAATCTGGTTCGCCAACACCGAGAGAGATAGCATCTGGCATCTCGCTTACGATGTCGAAGAACTTTCTGATTCCCGACGGCTTCATATCCTGAACTACTTTATTAACAGATTTCATAAGTTATCCTCTAGTATAAAATGTGCTTAGACTATATAGGTATATTATGGCATTATCTGGATGCGGTTATCCTCGCCATGGCCTTCTGTAAGATCGATATAGTGATCCTTGTACTTCTTAAGTACGAAGAAGGTTGCGGTTGATACTACAGTGTCCATAGGAGCAATCTTCTCGTATACAAAATGTGATATATCTTTAAGAGAATCACCTTCTATAGTAAGGATTAGATCGTGGCTGGCACCAGACATAAGAAAGACTGATTTTACCTCTTCAAACTTGCTGATTCTCGCGGATATACGGTCAAAACCTTCGCCTCTTACTGGAGATATCTTGAGTCCGATAAGTGCGGTTACGCGCTCATGCTCAATCTTTGTCCAGTCAACAAGTGCATGATATCCGCAAATGATATTTTCAGCCTCCATGGCTTTAATCTCATTTGCAACTGTATCTTCATCTGAACCGATCATTGCAGCTATTTCTGCTGGAGTGAGTCGGCTGTTTTTCTCAAGTAATGAAAGTATCTCTTTACGCATATTGATTCCTTTCCCCAATAGTTATAGGGTGTTATTTGGATTAATGAGAATCTGAGTCTCGCCTGAGTGAGTAGATTCTTCATTTGCCTTAGTAAGAGTGAAGACAAACTCTGAACCTTCACCCTCAGTACTGTAAACATCTATTGTTTCATTGTGAGCCTTGATTATCTGCTTAGTGATTGCGAGACCAAGGCCGGTACCGCCTTTATCCTTACCGCGGCTAGTATCATTTTTATAGAATCTTGTCCAAATCTTCTTCTGGGTATCCTCGCTCATACCGATACCCTCATCCTTTACAGAAACGTGAAGTTTTTCGCCCTTCTCAGTGATATTGATATAGATATTCTTGTTAGAAGGTGTAAACTTCAGCGCGTTATCTATGAGGTTATAGAGAACCTGCTGAATCTTTGTCTTATCAGCTGTGACTACTGTAGCTTCAGCGTGGTTATTCAGGTAGATAGCTACCTTCTTATCGATACATTTGATCTCAAATGTATTAAGTGTTGTCTTAACGATATCGATAAAATCGAAATCTATCAGATTCAGATATGGACCGTATATCTCGAGACGGTTCAGGTCCAGAAGTCCCTGTGTAAGCTTGGTCAGACGATTTGTCTCGTCCAGAACGATACCAAGATATCGCTCCTGCTTCTCAGGTGGGATAGTACCATCCTGAATAGCGGTTACATAGCCTCGTATAGAAGTAAGAGGGCTTCTGAAGTCGTGTGATATGTTAGAAATAAAGTCGTGTCTATATTCCTCCAGCTTCGAAAGTTCCGAAGCCATGTATTCCATCGAGTCGGCCAGCTGACCTATCTCATCGGAAGACTTGATTCCCGTCTCAACATCGAAGTCACCCTTAGAATAATCCTGAGCTACCTCCGCCAGCTTCTTAATAGGTCTAAGGACCTTATGAGAGACAATCTGAAGCAGGGCAAAGGATATAACAATGATGACGAGACAAGGGATAAATGAGATGCTATAGATTTTCTTCATCATATTGTTGATATCTTCTGTTGTGGTGTGAATAATAAGTGCACCACAGTTGAGGTTCTGAGAACTATTTCCGTCAGAATCTTGAACAGTTAAAACTACAGGTGTATTAACGGTGATCACTTTATCACTGTAAGTTCCATAGAAATCAGATACAGAATAAGAGTTTTCATTTAACTGATAATTCTTATCAAGATCATATATTGACTTTGGAAGACTCTTCATAATGGCAACCGAGGTCTTGGAGTCAGAGGAAGTACCGGTTTCTCCGTCCTTGGTTTCGCCAAAATAACCTGAACTAGCAATAAGCTCACCCTTTGCATTTACATACCAGATATCCGCCTTAAGAGTACCTGCATAGTAGTTAAAGGATGTAGCAAGATCCGAAGTAGACATCGCACCAGCCATATAATAGGTTATGGTCTGTGATGATATGAGGGTAGCTTCATTTGAAAGTGTAATCTGCTTCTCAGATATAAGAGATCTCCTGGTGAAATAAGAGATAAAAAATATAAGGAAGCCAAATGATACGATAAGTATCAAGAGAAATGCTATATATATTCTATCTAGAACCGAACGCTGCATATGAGTAACCTCTACTTTACTTCGAACTTATATCCGATACGATAAACTGTCTGGATGGACCAGTTGTGCTCACCACTTAGCTTCTCTCTAAGTCTCTTGATGTGAACATCAACGGTTCTTGTATCACCAACAAAGTCGTATCCCCAAAGTTGGTTGAGCAGCTGATCTCTGGTAAATACCTGATTAGGATGAACTCCAAGGAAGTAGAGAAGTTCAAGCTCCTTAGGTGGCATTTCTATATTGCTGCCTTCGAATGTTACGGTGTAATTAGAGATATTGACGATGAGTCCTTCATATTCGATATAATCGCCAGTATGCTCAAAATCAGTAACCTCAGTTGGATTAGGCTCTTCTGACTTAGAAGTACCAGAACGTCTTAGAACGGCACTTACTCGGGCAATTAATTCATTTGCGTCAAATGGCTTAACCATGTAGTCATCGGCGCCCATCTTAAGTCCGAGAACCTTATCGAATACTTCACCCTTGGCGGACAGCATAATGATTGGTATATCACGGGTCTTTCTAACCTGTTGACACACTTCGTAGCCGTCTATACCAGGGAGCATAAGATCAAGAAGCAGTAGATCAGGGTTATATACCTCAATCAGCTTAAGAGCTTCCTCTCCGTCGTGGGCAGTTTCAGTATCGTACTGCTCCTTCTCAAGATAGAGTGAGATAAGCTCTGCAATGTTTTCGTCATCATCAACAATTAATATTTTCTGCTTTAACATCTCTTCACCTCAATAAATTAATCTTTTAACCTAAAGCTTAACTATGGTTACGCCGGCGTCGCCTTCGCCAAACTCGCCGCTTCTAAACTCTTTGACAAACTTTTTCTTTTTAAGATATTCGGTGATGCCTCGTCTTAGTGCGCCAGTTCCTTTTCCGTGGATGATGGTAACCTGCTCAGCATGAGCGAGTAGAGCATCGTCCAGGTATTTATCTAGTGACATCAGAGCATCGTCTACAGTTTTACCGAGAAGATTGATCTCAGGTCTAAATGTATACGCTACACCTGGTCCAACTGAAGCCATCTTAAACTGTTCAGCTGCATTTTTAGTCTTTATTTTATCTTCATCTATTATAAGTAGGTCATCTGCAGGGTGGCGGGAGGTAAGTATTCCCATCTCAACCTCCAGAAGTCCCTTTGAATCAGCCAGTCCTATGATATGTCCCTCTGTATCTAGACTGAGTACCAGAACCTTATCGCCGATATGGAAGTCAGTGAGCTTATGGCCAGAATATTTCTTCTGCTTTTTCTCCTCCTTAACATTGTAGGAGTCTTTCTTCTTTCTGAGGTCAGAACGCATCTGCTCCATAATTCGGGCATCTGCATCCTTTGGATTCTTCAGCCATTTGTTATAGTCACGGATGGCTGCATCAGCTGTATCCTTAGCATCCTCAACTATCTCGCGTGCTTCTATACGAGCTTTATCTATAATCTCAGCCTTCTTCTCATCCAGCTTCTTTTCCTTCTCAGCAAGTCTAGCGCGAATCTGACTTGCAGAATTAGTCTCTATCTCCAGTTCTTCTCTGAGACGAGACATTTCTTTCTCATTTTCCTCGAGTTGGGAAATGATTCGCTCCATATTCAGCTGGTTCTCGTCCATTCCTTCTCTTGCTGCATTTGTAATCTCATCTGGCATTCCGAGACGCTTAGCTATGGCAAAAGCGTTAGAGGAACCAGGGATTCCAATCATCAGCTTGTAGGTTGGAGCAAGGCTCTTGATATCGAACTCGCAGGAGGCATTCTCTACGCCTTCGGTTCCTATGGCATAGGTCTTAAGCTCAGTGTAGTGAGTCGTCGCCATGACACGAGAGCCCTTGGCCTTCAGGTCATTTAATATAGATATGGCGAGGGCTGCACCTTCGGCTGGGTCAGTACCTCCACCTGGCTCATCGAAGAGAACCAGGGATTTATCATTTGCATGTTTAACTATATATATAATGTTGCTCATATGTGAGGAGAAGGTCGATAGACTAAGCTCGATACTCTGTTCATCACCAATATCAGCAAATACATCATCGAAGATTGCCAGCTGGCTACCCGCAAGTGCTGGAATATGAAGTCCTGACTGTCCCATAAGTGTGAGGAGTCCAAGGGTCTTCAGTGATACCGTCTTACCACCGGTATTTGGTCCAGTTACTATAAGAAGCGTGTAGTCCTTACCGAGAGAAATGTCGATAGGGACAGCCTTTTTCTGATCGAGGAG
>CACWGK010000023.1 GCA_902760415.1 uncultured Lachnospiraceae bacterium | reverse complement strand
TACATATGTCAAAAAATCGGAGGAAATATGAGACTTAGAAATATACCGGGCTCTCGCGAAGTTATCGCTGACAGTCCATATGTTATACATAATGAAGAAGAGAAGAAGGGCAAGTGGAAAGAAATCTTCGGAAATGATAATCCTATTCATATAGAGATTGGAATGGGTAAAGGTACATTTATCATAGAATCTGCAAAGAGAAATCCTGAGATTAACTATATTGGAATCGAAAAATATTCTAGTGTATTACTTAGAGCACTGGAAAAGATTGAGTCCATGGAAGAAGAAGGCACAAGACCTAAGAATCTTGTCTTCATAAGAATGGATGCAGAGTATATAGAAAATGTATTCGACAAGGATGAAGTTGATAACATATTCCTTAACTTCTCAGATCCATGGCCTAAGGATAGAAATGCAAAGAGACGTCTTACTTCAGACCGTTTTTTGAAGAGATATACTAACATCATGAAGAAAACTGGAAGAGTAACATTTAAGACAGACAATATAGACCTCTTTGATTTTTCTGTTGAGACAGCTAAGGAATGTAACTGGAATATAATTGTTGAAACTAGAGACCTTCATAACTCAGAATATAATGAAGGCAATATTATGACTGAATATGAGAAGAAGTTTTCTGGCCTTGGTCATAAGATAAATATGATGATAATCACCATGCCTGATTAATCAATAATTCAAAGATAATAAAGAATTATAAAAAAATAACCAATTGGGATAGAAATCTCAATTGGTTATTTCTTTACTTATTAAAATTCTTAATTAATAACGATTATTCTTCTTAGGGAATACAACGACCTTACGATATGGCTCTTCACCTTCTGACTTAGTCTGTACATATTTATCTCCCTGAAGTGTTGAGTGAATGATTCTTCTCTCATATGGATTCATTGGCTCAAGTGAGAATGGACGTCTTGACTTCTTAACCTTGAAAGCTATGTTCTTTGCAAGATTTTCAAGTGTCTCTCTACGACGCTCTCTATAATTCTCTGTATCAAGCTTAACTCTGATATAAGTTTCACTCTTCTTATTAATGTAAAGGCTGATAAGATACTGAAGTGAATCAAGTGTCTGACCACGCTTACCAATGATGATACCCATCTCAGGTCCTTCAACATCGATGCTCATAGTTCTTGTCATCTTATCAAGTGAGATATCTATAGTAGCTTCCATTTCCATAGCTGCGAAAAGCTTCTCAAGATATGCCTTTGTCTCATCGATTATTGAATCATCAATTTCTGCTGGCTCAAGGTTCTGAACTTCCTCTTCACCCTTTGCCATGAACTCATCGAGCTCATCATTAAGATCAGTGAACTCCTTCTTAGGAGCTGCTTTCTCTTCCTTAACTTCTTTCTTTGGCTGAACATCTGCAGTCTGTGTCTCAACAGGTTTCTTCTCAGCCTTCTTCTTATCTGTCTTCTTAGTTCCAGGTTTCTTAGCATTTGCAAGTGTCTCATTTATCTCATCACTTACTTCCTGCTTAGCCCTTGCCTTGATAACTGCTGGCTTTGCACCAAGTCCAAGAAATCCGCTTGTTCCTTTATTTACTACTTCGATATCAAGCTCTGAACTAGCTATACCGAGAGTAGTAGCAGCTTCGATGATTGCATCATCAACTGTCTTACCAGAAAACTCTCTATATTCCATTATGTTAGTTTACCCCCGTATCATTGAAACGTTTTACGGCATTTGCTCTGTCTGCAAGAGATCCTTTCTTAGGACGACTAGAGCTTACTGTTGCATTTGAATTATCAGCATCTGAATCTGAACTATCTGAACTGTCTGCTGAATCATCAGCTTCATTATCAAAGTTTCTAAGATTCATATTGCTGTACTTACTTAAATTCTTATTAGTTGAGCTTGAATCCTCAGCTGAAGGATCAGCTCCCATAGCAGCCTCCTGGAACTTTTCCATAAATGTCTTCTTTCCAGAAGCCTTTCTTTTCTCAATATTCTTAGCAGCCTTTATCTGTGCCTTTTCAACAATCTTTTCCATATCAACATGATCATAGTACACATTTGTAAGAACTGTGATAAGGAAGCTAATAAATGCTGAAACTGCCCAGTAGATACCAAGACCAGCTGGTGCACTTACTGTTACAGCAAATGACATAAGAGGCATGAAGTACATAGATCTTCTCATTGACTTCATCTGAGCATCCTGCTGTGGATCACCAGTTTCATTTGTAGGTGTAACTATCATAGCAAGAAGCTGACATACAAATGAAAGAATAGGAATAAGAAGAGCTGGAGTTAATTTAAATCCAGGTGCCTCTGTAAGGTTAATTCCAAATATAAAATGATTTACTCTTGAAATAGCATCCTGATTCTGAGATATAACTTCTGCAACCTGTGGATTAGAAGAAAATACCTCGCCTAGCTTTGCAAAAAGATCATTATTACATTTGTATAACATATCAATGATAGAATTAAGAGCCTTTACTCCTTCATTTGAAGAAATACTTGTAGATGAAGTGAATTCAACAAGCTGCTTAACTACAAATCTAGGTGGCTTACATTCTTCAACAAACTTCTTAAGAACTGTATAAGCTTTATCAGAATTATAAATTGCTGTAGCAATAGGCTCATATAAAGCCTTTACCTTAGGAACGTAAGCAGGAATGTTCTGAATAACGTTGTACAGTCCGATAAATACAGGGAACTGTATAAGAGAAGTAAGACAACCCTGAGTCATCTTAATTCCGTACTTTTCCTGAAGCTCACGTGTTTCCTTCTGTTGAGCAAGCATAGACTCCTGGTCCTTCTTGCCCTTATACTTCTTAGTAATTTTCTGAAAGTCATCCTTTAAATACTGCTGTATCTTAGAAGACCTTGTCTGTTTTATATTAAATGGGAAAAGCAATAATCTTACTATAATAGTAAATACAACTATACTAAGAGCAATTGATTCAACACCCATTCCATAAAACAGATTATAGATAGCATTAAATATAAAACCGAGTAACTTAGTTATCGGTCCCATAATCATGCCACTGTTCTGTGTTAATATCATTTTGCCTCCTTCACGGAACAGGATCATACCCACCTTTATTAAAAGGGTTACATCTGAGTAATCTCCAAACGGTTAGTAGTGTTCCTTTAAAAAACCCATATTTCTCGTACGCCTGCAACGCATATTCTGAACAGGTAGGGTAAAAAATACAGGTCCCATGTCCCTTAAGGCCCGATAAATGTTTTCGATAGAATCTGATTAAAAAAATACAAACCTTTTTCATAGCTTAACTATATTAAACCTCTGGCATAAATGAAGAAGAGCACTTTCTATCTCAGAAAAAGTCTTCCCCTTTGCCGAATATCTGGCTATCACGATAATATCATAGCCAGAAGCTATCTTATCAATATTTAATCTGTAGCTTTCTTTTATAAGACGCTTTATTCTATGTCTTACAACACTATTACCGACCTTTTTACTCACAGAGATTCCGATTCTACTGTACATCTGGTCATTAGGTTGGATGTACATCACTAAATACTTATTTGCCAACGATTCTTTGTGGTTATACACCTGGCTAAACTCTCTGGAGCTTTTTAACGATATTACTTTTTTCATATGTTTTAGATGTAAAGATTAAACTGTAAGAGATTTTCTACCCTTAGCACGTCTAGCGTTGATAACCTTACGTCCATTAGCTGTGCTCATTCTCTTTCTAAAACCATGAACCTTAGATCTCTGTCTCTTCTTTGGCTGGAATGTCATCTTCATAATAATTTCCTCCTTATTAGATATAATAGTTTTTATCTCATATATAATGAGATATTTAAATATGATATAATCTGCCTCTCATCTAAAGAGGGCAAATCCACACTATTATATTTTTAACTAGTATAAAAGTCAAGTATTTAAAGCTTTTTAATGGAATTTCATTCCATTTTGAGGTTTTTTTCTACTATTATATAGGGGTAAGTTAGTAACAAAACTTTTTTTGTTGACATAAATTATCCACATTTTGTTAATTAATTGTTGATAACTTGGTGTTTTTCTGTGATTTTAATGTTAACTTATCAAAAATATGGCTAGTTTTATGATTTTTTACATTTATCAACAATTAACAATTATTTTGGATTACTTAACATAATGGTAATTTCAAGCGTCGTCTTTTAACCTTGAGAATATTAACTAATTGTAGTAGAATATATGAGTACATTTTTGCCCTTTTGGGAGAGGAAAAGTAAATGAAAGACCAGATAATTAACAATTGGGATAGTATCCTTAATACGCTAGAAACTCATTACGATGTTTCTAAAATTATTATAGAAACTTGGATTAGACCACTTAGCATATTTGATATTAAGGATAATACTATCTATTTTTATGTAGATGAGAAGAGAGGAAAGCACGGCGTAGACTATCTTCATAATAAGGGCTATGATATGTTCCTACTTTCTTCTATTAGAGAATTCTTTAACGACCCTGATATCGAGCTAGTAATAGATGAAAAGTATAAGTTTGTTGTAAATGATGGCGAGATATCTACAGATAACAGTAATATAGAAGGACCTTACAGCGCTGACTACTATCAGGCCGTTAAGAATAGTAACTTAGATCCTTTATATACATTTGAAAACTTTGTCATAGGCGAAAGTAACAGACACGCCTATGCTACTTGTACTGCAGTAGCGGATCTTCCTAGCCAGGATGCACTTAACCCATTATTCCTATATGGTGGTTCTGGACTTGGAAAGACTCATCTTATTCAGTCTATTGCTCATTTTATATTGCAGCATAATCCATCTATGAATGTTCTATATGCTTCATCAGAGAGATTTACTAACGATATCATCGAAGCTATTCAGAAGAATAAGACTGAAGAGTTCCGTCAGAAGTATCGTCAGGTAGATGTACTTATAATAGATGATATTCAGGAAATTATAGGTCGTGAGAGAACCCAGCAGGAGTTCTTCAACACATTTAACTTCCTATATGAAGCAAAGAAGCAGATTATCATATCTTCAGATAGACCACCAAAGGAAATCAAAGAACTGAACGAGCGTCTTCGTTCAAGATTCGAGTGGGGAGTTCCTATCGACATACAGGCTCCTGACTATGAGACACGTATGGCTATTCTCAGAAATAAAGCTGAGAAGATGAGAATGAACAACATTCCTGAAGAGATACTCGTATATATCGCTGAGAATATAGTATCTAATGTAAGAGAACTTGAAGGTGCTCTTAAGAAGTTACGTATATATTCACAGCTTCTAAATGAAGATATCACCGTAGATCTAGCAAAGGAAACTCTGAAGGACCTTATATCTAAGGAAACAGAGAAGAGTATTACACCAGATACTATCTTATCAACAGTTTCTGAACACTTAAATGTTAGTATCTCGGACATTCAGTCAACAAAAAGAAGTAAAGATATAGCCATAGCAAGACAGACTGTTATGTATCTATGCCGCCAACTTACTGACAAAAGCTTACAATCCATAGGCGAAACAGTTGGAGGAAAGGATCATGCAACTGTATATAATGGTATAAAAAGAATAGAAGAAAAGATTCAGGCCGATAGTCAGTTTGAAGGTACTATAAATGTCATTATAAACAAGCTTAATCCACAACAATAAAAATCTATTTACATAGATTTGAAACAGTTATTAACAAGGGGTTTGCTTTAATTCTAGCGCTTTATAAGGGATTTCAACATATCAACAGCCCTTACTATTATTATTACTATAAATTTAATTAAATATATATACATTCGCGCACGCGTGATGATTCGATATAGATAGTCATGAATCGTGATACAACTGAAAGGAGAAATTATGAGAATCAAATGTAAAAAGAGTGAACTGCTTACAGGACTTAATATAGTATCTAAAGCAGTATCCACTAAAGCAGTAAAACCTATTCTTGAATGTATTCTTATAGAAGCTAAGAATGGAGAGGTTAAGCTTACAGCTAATAATCTTAGTCTTGGTATAGAAACATATATTAATTGTACTATCTTAGAAGAAGGTGAAGTTGCACTTAGTGCAAAGTTCTTTACTGATATTATTAGAAAACTTGCTGATAGTGATATAGATATCGTATCTAACAATGATTACAAGACAATCATCAATTGCGAGAAGTCAAACTTCAGTATTCCATGTTGGTCAGGTGAAGAGTTCCCTGAGCTTCTGTCAGTAAGTAAGGATAAAAGTATTACCATATCTCAGCTTTCTCTTAAGGATGTTATAAGACAGACAATCTTCTCTATAGCTGATAATGAAAACTCAAAGCTTATGAGTGGTGAATACTTCAGTGTAAAAGATAATGTTCTCTCAGTAGTTTCACTTGATGGACATAGAATCTCACTTAGAAGACTCAACCTTAAGGGAGATAATTCAGAATTAAATGCAGTTATCCCTGGAAAGACTCTTCAGGAGATAAGTAAGATCATAAATGGCGATGATGAAGAAGATGTAAATATCTACTTCTCAGATAAGAATATGAGCTTTGAGTTCGGAAGAACAAGAGTTGTATCAAGACTTATAGAAGGTGAATACTTCAAGATAGCTCATATGTTATCTATGGATACATCAATAGTTGTTAAGGCCAACAGAAGCGAGCTTATGGGATGTATCGATAGAGCTTCACTTCTTATTCAGGAGACAGATAAGAAGCCTATTATCGTAAGTGTTAAGAATGATAATAATCTCTATATCAAGCTGGATACTAACAGAGGATCCATCAACGAAGAGATGGAGATTGAAAAAGAAGGCAATGAGATAATTATAGGATTTAATCCATCATTTATCATGGATGCACTTAGAGTAATAGATGATGATAGAGTTCATATCTATATGAATGATTCAAAGAGCCCTTGTATTATAAAGGACGACGATGAAACATTTACTTATATCATACTTCCAATAAATATTAATCCGGACGCATATTAAAATGAATTCTACAGTTATTAAAATCAGAGAAGACGAAGAATATATCAAACTAGGCCAGGCACTTAAGAAGGCTGGCCTGGTTAGTTCTGGTGTTGAAGCCAAGATAGTCATAAATGATGGACTCGTAAAAGTAAATGGTGAAGTAGATACCAGAAGAGGTAAGAAGTTATATAGCGGCGATACATTTGAATATAATGATACCGTAGTGAAAGTAGAAGAATAGAAAATGTATGTTGAATCACTTGCATTAAAAGACTTCAGAAATTATGAAGCTCTTGATATAAGATTTAGCGATAAAATCAATATCTTATATGGTGATAATGCTCAAGGTAAGACCAATATACTAGAATCTATATTCCTTGCTGCAACTACCAGATCTCATAAGAAGTCTAAAGAGAAAGATATTATAAGATTTGGACAGGATAATTCTTATATAAGACTGGGTGTTAATAAGAGAAATGTTGGTCATAGAATAGATGTCCACATCAAGAGCACTGGGAATAAAGGTATAGCCATAGATGGTATACCAATCAAGAGAGCTACTGAGCTCTTTGGACTTATCAACATTATAATGTTTTCTCCAGAGGACTTATCGATAGTTAAGAACGGTCCAGGTGAGAGAAGAAGATTTATGGATATGGAGATATGCCAGCTAAGCAGGCTGTATTATAGAAATCTCTCCACATACAATAAGGTACTTGATCAGAGAAATAATACTCTGAAGCAGATATCTTTCCAGAAGGGAAGACCATCTGATGAAGGTGGAAGTCTAGAGGATACTCTGGATATATGGGACATTCAGCTGGTTGAAGCAGGCAAAGCTATAATAAAAGAGCGAAGCAACTTCATCAGTATGATGAATGAGATAATCGAAAAAATACATAGTTCTATAACTTCAAGTAATGAAAAGCTTGAACTTAGATATGAACCTAATGTAAGTATAGATGATTTCGAAGATACTCTTAAGAATAAAAGAGCTATCGATATTAAGAATACAGTCACTATGACTGGTCCACATAGAGATGACTTCGGAATATATATAAATGATATAGACGTCCGAGTATATGGTTCTCAGGGACAACAGCGAACAGCAGCTCTATCTCTAAAGTTAGCTGAGATAGAACTTGTGAAGGATATCATAAATGATAATCCAATATTACTTCTGGATGATGTAATGTCAGAGCTTGATTCTAAGAGAAGAGAATCACTTCTTAGTCGAATCAGTAATATTCAGACAATTATAACCTGTACTGGATATGATGACTTTATAAAACAGAGAATAAATGTAGATAAGATATATAAGATATCTAATGGAAAGATAGTTTAGATATCATTTAGATATAACTAAGTAAACAAAGAACCGGTAAAAGGAGAATATAATGAGTGAATCATTAAATAAACCTGATGTGTCTTTAGAAGAAGGATATGAGGTATCAAATGAATATGGTGCTGACCAGATCCAGATTCTAGAAGGATTAGAGGCTGTTAGAAAAAGGCCTGGTATGTATATCGGTAGTACTTCAACAAGAGGACTTCACCATCTGGTATATGAGATAGTTGATAACTCTGTTGATGAAGCACTTGCTGGATTCTGTAAGAATATTCAGGTTTTCATCAATGAGGATAATTCTATAACTGTAATCGATGATGGACGTGGTATTCCTGTAGGTATTCAGGAAAAGACAGGACGTCCAGCTGTAGAAGTTGTATTTACAGTACTTCATGCCGGAGGAAAGTTCGGTGGTGGAGGATATAAGGTATCTGGTGGTCTTCATGGTGTTGGATCCTCAGTCGTTAATGCTCTGTCTGACTGGCTTGAGGTTGAAGTATCTCGAGATGGTAAGGTATATAAGCAGAGATATGAGAGAGGAAATGTATGCTACGACCTTAAGGTAATCGGCGATACAGAAACTCCAGATCATACAGGAACAAAGGTAACATTTAAGCCAGATGCTACTATCTTCGATGATGTAATATATGACTATGATACACTTAGAGTGAGACTGCGTGAGACTGCATTTCTTACTAAAGGACTTAGAATATCTCTTACAGATCTTCGTCCACCAGTTAAGGGTGAGGAAGAATCAGACGAAGACTATGCTGAGAGAAGTGAGAAGTGGGAACCAAAGTCAGAGACTTTCCACTATGAAGGTGGTATTAAAGAGTTCGTTACTTATCTCAACAGGCATAAGACTGTAATCTATGACAAGGTTATCTACTGCGAAGGCGTAAGAGATAATATCTATGTAGAGGTTGCACTTCAGCATAACAATGCATATAACGAGATGGTTTATAGTTTCGTTAATAATATAATAACTCCTGAAGGTGGTATGCACCTGACAGGATTTAGATCAGCTATGACTAAGGTCTTCAATGACTATGCAAGAAACAATAAGCTTCTTAAAGAGAAGGACGATAACCTCTCTGGTGAAGATCTTCGTGAAGGACTTACAGCTATCATAAGTGTAAAGATAGAGGATCCTCAGTTCGAAGGTCAGACAAAGCAGAAGCTTGGAAATGCTCCAGCCAGAACAGCTGTTGAATCTCTTATGAATGAACAGCTTGTTATCTTCCTTGAGCAGAATCCATCTGTTGCAAAAGCTATAGTTGAGAAGGCTGTAAATGCACAGCGTGCACGTATAGCAGCTCGTAAAGCTAGAGATGCTTCACGTAAGAGTTATCTGTCAGACGGTATGTCACTTCCTGGAAAACTTGCAGATTGTTCAGATAAGAATCCAAAAAACTGCGAGATATATATAGTCGAGGGAGATTCCGCCGGCGGTTCTGCAAAGACAGCTCGTAACAGAGCAACTCAGGCTATACTTCCACTTCGTGGTAAGATTCTAAATGTTGAGAAAGCCCGTATCGATCACATCATGGAGAACAAAGAAATCCAGGCGATGATCACAGCATTTGGTACTGGTATTCATGAAAACTTTGATATAGAGAAGCTTCGTTATGACAAGATTATCATCATGACGGATGCCGACGTAGATGGTGCTCATATAGCAACACTACTTCTAACATTTTTCTATAGATTTATGCCTGATCTTATACGTCAAGGTCATGTATATCTGGCTCAGCCACCACTCTATAGACTTGAGAAGAACAAGAAGATCTGGTATGCATACAGTGATGAAGAACTTGCTTCTATAATCGATGAAGTAGGACGTGACCAGAACAATAAAGTTCAGCGTTATAAGGGACTTGGTGAGATGGATGCTGATCAGCTCTGGGATACAACTATGGATCCAGAGAAGAGAGTTCTGCTCAGAGTTTCTATGGATGGCGAAGATGAATCAGAGGTAGATCTTACATTTAACGTCCTGATGGGTGATGATGTAGAGCCACGTAAGAGATTCATTGAAGAAAATGCGAAGTTCGTTAAAAACCTTGATATATAGATTAATATTCATAGGTTTAGATGGGTGAAAGTTTTAATCTGTGAATAAAAGATAAAGGGGAAAGAGAATGTCAGACGACAACATATTTGATAAGCCTCATGATGATGTGAAAGAGGTTGATCTTAAAAAGACTATGGAGAATTCCTATATAGACTATGCGATGTCTGTTATAGCATCTCGTGCTTTGCCAGATGTTAGAGATGGTCTGAAGCCAGTTCAGAGAAGAATTCTCTACTCTATGATAGAGCTGAATAATGGTCCTGATAAGCCACATCGTAAGTGTGCCCGTATCGTCGGTGATACTATGGGTAAATATCATCCACATGGTGATAGCTCAATCTACGATGCGTTAGTTAAGCTGGCTCAGGAGTGGAATACTAGATATCCACTTGTTGATGGTCACGGAAACTTTGGTTCTATGGATGGTGATGGCGCTGCTGCTATGCGATACACAGAGGCACGTCTTACTAAGATTTCCATGGAGCTCTTAGCAGATATCAACAAGGATACTGTTGATTTTATTCCTAACTTCGATGAGACAGAGAAGGAACCAGTAGTTCTTCCATCACGTTATCCTAACCTTCTTGTAAATGGTACTTCTGGTATCGCAGTTGGTATGGCAACAAATATTCCACCTCATAATTTACGTGAGGTAGTAGAGGCTGCCATTAAGATCATAGATAACAGAGTTGAGGAAGATAGAGAGACTGATATCGAAGAAGTTATGGATATCGTTAAAGGTCCTGACTTCCCTACAGGTGCAGAAATCCTTGGTCGAAAGGGTATCGAGGATGCATATAGAACAGGCCGCGGTAAGATAAGAGTTCGTGCTATATCTGATATAGAGCCTATGGCTAAGGGTAAGCAGAGAATAGTTATCACAGAGCTTCCATATATGGTTAACAAGGCACTTCTTATACAGAAGATTGCTGATCTTGCAAAGAATAAGAAAGTAGATGGTATCACAGACCTTAGAGATGAGTCCTCTCGTGAAGGAATGCGTATAGTTATCGAGCTTCGTCACGATGTAAATGCTAATCTACTTCTTAATAACTTATATAAGCATACACAGCTGGAAGATACATTTGGCGTAAATATGCTTGCACTGGTTAATAACCAGCCTAAGGTTCTTCCACTTATTGACATGCTTAAGTATTACATCAAGCATCAGGAAGATGTAGTTACAAGAAGAACTAAGTTTGAACTTGCTGCAGCTGAGAAGCGTGCACATATCGTAGAAGGATTACTTGTAGCTATCGATAATATCGATGAGGTTATAAAGATAATCCGTGGTGCGGCTAATGTAAATGAAGCTAAAGAGAAGTTAATGGCTCGCTTTAACCTGACAGATGCTCAGGCACAGGCTATCGTGGACATGAGACTTCGTGCACTTACAGGTCTCGAAAGAGATAAGCTGGAGGCAGAATATAAGGAGCTTCAGGAGAGAATAGCATATCTCAGAAGTATCCTTGCTGATGAGAAGATGCTTCTCACAGTTATCAAGGAAGAAATGCAGGAAATCGCTGACAAGTATGGCGACGATAGAAGAACTCGCATCGGTCAGGCAGTTGGAGACTTCACAGATGAAGATCTGATAGACGATGAGCCAGCGGTTCTTACTATGACTCATTTCGGATATATTAAGAGAATGTCAGTTGATAACTTCCACTCACAGAACAGAGGTGGTAAGGGTATCAAGGGTATACAGACAGTAGAAGATGACTTCATCGAAGATCTTCTGATGACTACAACTCTTAATTACATTTTATTCTTTACTAACAAGGGACGTGTATTCAAGCTTCGTACATACCAGATTCCAGAAGCTGGACGTACAGCTAGAGGTGTTGCTATGGTCAACCTTCTGCAGCTGGATGGTGGAGAGCACGTACAGGCAGTTGTTCCTATAAGAGATTTCTCAGAGAATAAGTACTTCATCATGGTGACAAAGTCAGGTATGATCAAGAAGTCACCACAGATGGATTATAAGAATATCAGAAAGAACGGTCTTATCGGTATCACTATCAAGGATGATGATGAGCTGATAGAGGTTAAGACTACTGATGATACAAGAGATATCTTTATGGTATCTAAGAATGGTATGTGTATCAGATTCAGAGATACAGATATCAGAAGCACAGGCCGTGCATCTATGGGTGTAAGAGGTATGAACCTTGATCACGAAGATGAAGTAGTCGGAATGCAGATGAATACTCAGGGTGATAAGCTTCTTATCGTTACTGAGAAGGGTATGGGTAAACGTACTAGCATCGATGAGTTCACACTTCAGCACCGTGGTGGTAAGGGTCTCAAGTGCTACAAGGTTACAGAGAAGACTGGACGTGTTGTAGGCGTTAAGGCAGTAAATGATGATCACGAAGTAATGCTTATAACAACTGAAGGTATTATCATACAGCTGAGATGTGATGAGATATCAACATATGGAAGAATTACTTCAGGTGTTAAGCTCATTAATCTTAAGGGTGACGAGACTGTTAAGACTATCGCAAAGGTACGTCAGTCAGATAAGGCAGAAACTGTAGATGGAGAGACTGTAGATGCAGATGCTGTAGAAACTGGTGATAAGTCAGAGTCTAAGGATGAGGCTGCAGAGGATAATGCGTCAGATTCTGAAGAGTAAAGAAGAATCACGGAATAGAGGATTGATATGGAAGAATTCAGAGAAAATATAAACTCTCTATCCAATACTGGAACCATAGAGAATATACTTATCGGTGTAGCTTACTGGCTGGCCGTTGTAGTAGTTATTCTCTTTGTGTTCTATGTAGCTGTAAAGATCAATAACTACAGACTATATAGAAGACATGGTAGAGGTGCAAAGGATGATTTCTTAACCTAGTATTTACTTCAACAATATACTGGATTAAGGAAATAGAGTAATTATGAGAGAAATAAGCGTAAATGATATAAAAAAAGAAGTCGCAAAACTGTGTGTTGATGCGAATCTACAGCTGAGCCCTGAGATGGAGCAGTGTATCGCTGCAGCAAAGGAGAAGGAGAGGGGAGACCTCGCCAGATCTGTACTTGGACAGCTGCAGGAAAATATGAATATAGCAAAAGAAGATGGGATACCGATATGCCAGGATACTGGCATGGCGGTATTCTTTGTTGAGTTAGGACAAGAAGTTCATATCGTAGATGGTGACCTGACCGAGGCAATAAATGAAGGTGTAAGATATGGATATACAGAAGGCTATCTAAGAAAGTCCGTTGTATCAGATCCACTTATCAGAGAGAATACTAAGGATAATACACCTGCTATAATTCACTATGATATAGTACCTGGTGACAACCTGAAGATTACTATCACTCCAAAGGGCTTCGGAAGCGAGAACATGAGTAAGCTCGTTATGCTTAAGCCAGCTGATGGAGTAGAGGGAGTAAAGCAGGTAGTAATCGATGCTGCTAAAAGTGCAGGACCAAATGCATGTCCGCCATTTGTAATAGGAGTTGGAATCGGTGGAGACTTCGAGCTAGTTGCAAAGCTAGCAAAGAAGGCACTTACCAGAGAACCAGGAAGTCATAATCCACTTCCTCATATAGCAGAACTCGAGACAGAACTTCTCGAAACTATCAATTCACTGGGAATAGGACCAGCAGGACTAGGAGGAGACACCACAGCCCTGTCAGTAAATATTGAAACATACGCAACCCACATCGCAGGCCTCCCAGTAGCCGTAAACATGTGTTGTCATGTTGATAGACATAGCACAGTAATTCTATAATTAATCATCTGCGAAGCAGATCCAAGGGTATATCATAGCTCATGTAAGCTAGCTTACTAATGAGCTATAATATACCCTTGGATATAGTCCGAAGGACTGATTAATTATAGTATTGCGTCATATTGTCTAAGTCGACATATTCATCATCACAGGCATTGAGCAGACGAAGTCTGCGCTAGACCGCGAAGCGGGATACGCCTGTGATTGTGTAAAAAAATATAAAGGATATAGTTATGGAAAGAAGACTAAATGTTCCTATGTCTGATGAAGAAATCAGTCAGCTCCGCGCTGGTGATATGCTCTACCTCACAGGAACTATATATACAGCAAGAGATGCTGCTCATAAGAGAATGTATGATACATTAAATGAGGGCGGCAAACTCCCATATGATATCGAAGGATCATTTGTATATTATCTTGGACCTACACCAGCGAAGCCTGGACAGGTCATAGGTTCTGCAGGTCCTACAACTTCAAGCAGAATGGATAAATATACACCACTTCTTCTGAGTAAAGGTCTTAAGGGAATGATCGGAAAGGGAAAGAGAAGCCCTGAAGTTGTAAGTGCAATTAAAGAAAACGGCGCTGTTTATATGGCTGCAATCGGTGGTCTTGGTGCACTTCTTTCTAAGAGGATCGTTCAGTCAGAGGTTATCGCATATGATGACCTTGGAACAGAAGCAATCCGTAAGCTTACAGTAGAGGATCTTCCGGTTGTTGTTATCATTGATACAGAAGGTAATAATCTATATGAGACTGCAGCGGAGAGCTTTTTCGAAAGTCTCTAAAGTGATAGACGAAAGATTAACTGGGGTGTAAAGAAGAAATATGGCATCATCAAATAAAAAGAACGGAAAAAATATTGTTATTACTATAGTTGTTATAGTTGTTATAGTAGTGCTTCTTGTTGCAGGTGCATTTGCATATGGCTGGATAGCATTAATGCCTGGATATACAAGTCCTGATAAGGCTGTAAGTAATTATTTTTCTGCAGTTTCAAATGAGGATTCAAGGCTTTATAAAAAAAGCTGCTATACAACAAGATGGAGAGACTCTGTTAATGTAGATAGTGAGATAAGTAATGCTCTGTCGATGCAGTCAGGTGCAACTTACAGTAATGTAAAGGTTGTTTCCATGGAGAGTCTTGATGATGAGTTTGCTGATAAGATGGAAAGCAGTCTCTCAGTAAGATATGGACTTGACCAGAAGATAAGTAAGATAAAGCAGGTGAATTTTACAGTTGATACTGTATTTGATGGACAGGCATCAAGCTCTGGAACAATCACAAGATACTGTTATAAAGCAGGAGGAAAGTGGTTCTTCCTTGCAGATCCAGGAGTAATTGTTGATATAGGTGTTGAAAACTAAGGTTAATATAAGAACTTGTAGCTTAAATATATGAGAAAGATACTGATAACAAATGATGATGGAATAAAGTCGGAAGGTCTTCTTCGACTGGTGAATGTGGCAAAAGATTATGGCGAGGTGTGGGTAGTTGCACCTGATGATCAGAGAAGTGCATGCTCACATTCGATAACAGTACATGGGACAATTGACATTTATCCATATGACCTTGGAGTAGAGGGAGTGAAGGCGTATAGCTGCAGCACCACTCCAGGAGATTGTGTCAGAGTTGGAAGCCTTGCAGTTATGCCATATAAGCCAGATGTAGTATTATCAGGAATCAATCTTGGATTCAATGCTGCGACGGATGTACAGTATTCAGGAACCTGTGGAGCTGCATTTGAGGCAGCATTTCAGGGATATCAGGCTATAGCAATCTCAGAAGGTTTCAAAGGAATACACGAGGTTACAGATTTCTATATCAGAGAGATTCTAGATGAGATAATAGATAAAAGATTAGGGTTTGGACAGATATGGAATGTTAACTTTCCTGATTGTCCTCTGTCAGAATGTAAGGGTATTCTTCGTGACAGAGTTGTGTCAGAGGGAAAGTTTTTTGATGACACTTATAAGGTTGTCGAGGAACTGGAGTCTGAGGGAAAGCGCTACAAGATAAATGGCCGTGAGGTCAAAGAGTTTGAAGAAGGCAGTGATCTTAAGGCTCTCTTTGATAAGTATGTATCTGTTGGAATAGTAAGAAATGTTGGTTAAGTAGGCAGCATTAGTTAATGGAAATATATGAACGTAGTTAGAAAAATAATGCATTTCTTAATACATAACGGTATTATCTTTACCGTCGGAGTCATGTGTCTTGTACATGTAACTCTGCTGGTAATCTTTAGCGTTGCCGGAGTACAGCCATTAGTTAGATTCAATGTTGCTAGTGTAATCATATATGTTATAGGACTTATCTCATGTAAGTTCGGTCGTGTAATGCCTGTGTATATAAGTATAATCGTTGAAGTTACGGTATACACCATCTTTTCAACGTATTATATAGGTCTAAAGTGTGGAACGTACTGCTTCCTCTTCTCTATAGTTCCTATCATCATTTATTTTGGATGCTTCCTTTTTAAAGGAGCTAGAAGATGGTCTATAGTTCTGATGCTTGCGATTAACTTCGCAGTCTTTGTGGTTCTATATGTGATATTTACAAAAAGAGAACCTATCTATGAATTAACTCCTGATACAAGACTGCTTCTAGTTATCTTTTCCTCATTTGTGATGATATTCTCAACTATCTTTTATAACACAATCTATATCTATGCAAATGAGAGAGAAATAGTAAACCTAGAAGAGAAGAATAAGCAGCTCTCTGTAGATGCACATGAGGATGTGCTTACAACACTGCTCAATAGACGAGGATTTCTTCCACTGATAGAACCTATGATAAAGGGAACAAGTTCGGAAGAGTTCTGCGTTGCATTTATAGATATCGATGATTTTAAGGTTATAAATGATTCATATGGTCATGAGGCTGGAGACGAAGTACTAAGACATATTACAACCCTTATGAGAAAAGAGATGCATGACTGCGATATCTGTAGATGGGGTGGTGAAGAGATAGTTATCCTCATGAAGGGTTACGATATGGAGACAGCTAAGGAACGACTCGAAGCACTAAGGAAGAGCATCGAGACTATCCCAACAGCATTCTTCAATAAGCAAATCTTTGTCACTATAACCATAGGACTTGAAAAGTACAGCAAGAAGTATAAAACACCAGAGGAAATCATCAAGGCTGCAGATAAGAGAATGTACTACGGAAAACAGCATGGAAAAAATATGCTGATTAGTAAAGATATGGATTAATAAGATTATATTAATACCACTTGACAAATGATGTTGGGTGGTATTATTTTATAAGTAAGTTAGTCATAACTAACTATGATTAAAATATTATATCATTTATCAAGGGAGTGGTTATGAATAGTAGTATATTAATTGGATTAATGGTTCCTTTTCTTGGAACGTCACTCGGGTCAGCCTGTGTCTTCCTTATGAAAGGAAAGATGAATAGGCAGGTTGAGAGAGCACTAACGGGCTTTGCTGCGGGAGTTATGGTTGCAGCGTCTATCTGGAGCCTGCTTGTTCCAGCTATGGAGCAGTCGGAACATTTAAATAAGTTGGCGTTTCTTCCTGCATTTGTTGGGTTCTGGATTGGTATACTTTTCCTGCTGCTGCTTGATACGGTTATACCTCATTTGCACATGAACTCAGAGACAGCTGAGGGACCGAAGAGTAAGCTTGCCAGGACGACGATGATGGTTCTTGCAGTAACGCTTCATAACATTCCTGAGGGTATGGCGGTTGGTGTAGTATATGCGGCCTTCAAATCGGGAAATGTACTGATCACAGCGGGAGCAGCCTTGGCACTTTCACTAGGTATCGCTATACAAAACTTCCCAGAGGGTGCTATCATATCAATGCCTCTTGCGGCTGAAGGTAGAAGTAAGAAGAAGGCATTTATATATGGCATCTTATCTGGTGCAGTTGAACCAATCTTTGGACTTCTTACTATACTTGCGGTAGGATTTATAGTGCCAGCGATGCCATATCTTCTGAGCTTTGCTGCAGGAGCGATGATCTATGTAGTAGTTGAGGAATTGATACCTGAGATGTCAGAGGGTGAGCATTCGAATATAGGTGTTGTTATGTTTGCGGTAGGATTTACGCTTATGATGGCACTGGATGTTGCACTTGGATAGAGAGAGTTTTTATAATTTAGATATTTTAGAATAAGGAGAGTGATTAAATGAATGGAACAGTTTCAACTATAGTGATAGTAGTGATACTTGCAGTAATACTTTTCTTTGCAGTGAAGAACTCTATTCCTCATTTTAGAGGTGAGGGCGGATGTTGTGGTGGATCAGGAAAGGAGAAGCTGATTAAGCCAGCAAAGCTGGAAAGGATTATTGCAACTAAGGTGATTAAGATAGAGGGTATGAGATGCGAGAACTGCAACCGAAGGGTTCAAAATGCTCTTAATCAGCTTGATGGAGTAAATGCAAAGGTATATGGAGATAGAGCTGAGGCTGTAGTAAAGTTAGGGAGAGATATAGAAGATATAGAACTTGAAAAGGCAGTTACTGATTTAGGTTATAGAGTAATCAGCATAGAAAAAATATAGAGTAATTAGAAAAAAAAATAAGTTGACAAGATAACACCGTTATGTATATAATCCCAAATGTACATAACAGTGTTATTTTTATATAAGATTAGTAGTCATGTATTAATCAGATAATGGATGTGCATCATGGATAATGAAAAGGAAACAAAAAAGAAGCTTCTTGAATGTGCTATGAAGGAGTTCACCGAGAAGGGATATATGAAGGCTTCCATAAGAAATATATGTAAGGAAGCTGGAGTTACTACAGGAGCTTTATATTTCTTCTTTAAGGATAAAGAGGATCTGTTCGGAAATCTTGTAGCGGAGACTTTATATGGACTGAATCAGATAATAGAGCAGCATTTTATAGAAGAAGCTATTGCGACAGAGGCTTTGTCTGGTGGAGATATAAGTATAGAGGCACTTACTGCGGCACAGGGTTTTGATGATGATATGGCTATAGCCAGAGAAGTGATTCGATACCTGTTTAAACATAAGGAAGTTATAGAGCTTCTGCTTACTAAGGCCCAGGGATCCTGCTATGAGAATCTTCCAGACCAAATGGTTGATAAGGTAGAGGAGCATTATACTCGTATGTATATTGCTATGAAGGGTTATAAGTCGAAGAAGGAACTGACTAAGGAAGACAAGTTTATTATTCATTGGATGTCTCATGACCAGATAGATATATTTATTCATTTAGCAACTCACTGTAAGAATGCTAAGGAAGGTGAGAAGCAAATGAAGAATATGATGGCCTACATGATAGGCGGCTGGTATGGAGTTATAAATAGTAAATAACTACTAAGTAGCATAAGGCTTGGAGAAATCCAAGCCTATAAAAAACATTTATACATAGCACCGTTATGTGAGCATATTTGCATATATAATAAAGCGTGTATTTCCAAGGACATTTCTTGGATTAATAATTGTAATACTAGGAGGAAGAGTCATGTTTGTTGAAGTATCCAACATCAAGAAAAGCTACGGAGAAGGTGGCAGCTATGTACAGGTTCTTAAGGGCGTAAGCGCACAGATAGAGAAGGGAGAAATGTGTGTTATACAGGGTACATCTGGTTCTGGTAAATCTACACTCCTTAACTGCATAGGCGGACTAGATACAGTGGATAGTGGTTCGATAAAGATAGATGGCAAGGAGATATGTGGACTTAAAGGGGAGAAGCTATCTGACTATAGAAGAGCTACACATGGATTTATCTTTCAGTTCTACAATCTGATTCCTAACCTGACAGTACGAGAGAATATTCAGGTGTGCGAATATCTGACGAAGGATCCACTAGATATGAATGAACTACTAGAGGTGCTTGGTCTTACTGAGCATCAGAATAAGTTCCCTTCCCAGTTATCCGGTGGACAGCAGCAGAGATGTGCGATAGCCAGGGCGCTTATTAAGAATCCGAAGCTACTTCTCTGTGATGAGCCTACAGGAGCACTTGATTCTAAGACATCGAGAGACATATTGGTTCTTATGGAAGAGATTAACAGGAAGTATGGAACTACGATGCTTATAGTAACTCATAACAACTCAATCAAGAATATGGTAGATCATGTTATCTACATCAAGGATGGAGAAATCTCCAAGAATTATAAAAATGAGATTAAGGTTCCAGCTTCAGAATTGGAGGATCTGTAAGATGCAGAAAGTACTTAGAAAAAGAGTTTTAAGAGATTTAAAGAAGAACTTCTTTAGGTATTTTGCTCTCGGTCTGATGATTGCTATGGGAATCTTTCTGGTAGTTACTATAGTTGGTTCTGCTGAGACACTGACAAAGGGAACCGAGGATCTAGCCGAGAAGACAAATCTTGAAGATGGAGAGTTCGAGGTCTTTGTACCACTTAGTAAAAATGATAAGAATCATATAGCTGATATGGGAATCGATATCGAGGAGCATTTCTACTATGATTATAAAAATGAAGATGATACTACTGTAAGAATATTCAAGGTACGTAAGAATATTGATAAGATTTATTATATAGAGGGTTCAAGTCCTAAGAAGGATAGCGATATCGTGCTCGAGAAGAGATATGCTGAGGAGCATGACCTCAGTGTGGGCGATACATATGAACTTGCGGGAAAGAATTATACAGTATCAGGAATAGGCGTTGTACCGGATTATGATGGACCATTTAAGGAGATATCAGATACGTCTTGCAACTCGATCACATTTGGACTTGCATTTATAACTGATGATGCATATCAGGAGTTTAAGAACTCAGGTAAGACGCAGAAGTCGGAGGAATATCTCTATGCTTATAAGCTTGGTGGTGGAAAGACAGATGCAGATCTTAAGGAGTACTTGAAGGATATAAAGATAGATTCTTCTGAGGTAGATGATGAACTGTTCCAGGAGTACTGGGATAGGACAGGTGGAGTTCCAGACGACCTTCGCGATGCAGTGAAAGAGCTTCGTGATGCAACTGAGGATGTAAGGGACGGGCTTGATGAGCTGACTGATAATAATGATGATATAAATGATGCTACTGCTGAACTTTTTTGTGCATACCTTGAAGAGACTACGAATGCTCTTAAGGGATATGGAATGAATATAGAGCTTACTGAGTCGAATTATGAAAGCAAGTTGGATGACTTGATAGAGGCTAGTCCGAGTCAGGTTATGAAGACTACTCTTGAGGATACTAAGAAGCAGCTTTTAGATCTGAAGGAGTATAAGGATGGTATATCGGATTATACTGACGGAGTCGATGAACTCTATGATGGTCTGGATGACATGGCTGATGGCGTAGCCGATATGGACGAATCTGTTGAGGATGCGCTTGAAGAGTTTGACTTTGAATTATCTAATCTTACGATGTTTTTAAAGTATGAGGATAATCCAAGAATATATGCAACTAAGAATGACAAGGTTGTGGATATAGAGGTTGGTATTATTGCAGGAGTTGTAATCTTTATACTTCTTGCATATGTAATCTCAGTCTTTGTGGTTCATTCGATAGAAAGCGAGAGCAGCATTATAGGAACACTCTATTCGATGGGTGTTACAAAGAATGATCTCTTGACTCATTATATAACCCTGCCGGTTGTAGTTACATTTATCGCAGGACTTTTGGGAGCCTTAGTTGCATCGACAGGAATACTTGCACCTATGATAGCTGAAAGCTCGTATGCTTACTTTTCAATCCCAGTATTCACATTTCATATACCGCTCTACTTATGGGTTTATTCTGTGGCAGTTCCTCCGATTGTTGCAGTAATCGTAAATGTGTTCGTTATCAGAAGTAAGCTTAATAGAACCGCTCTTTCTCTGATCAGAAATGAGTCAAAGCAGAAGGGTATCAAGAAGATTAACCTTAAGGGTATGAACTTCGTGTCTGCATTTAGGATAAGACAAATGCTTCGCGAGATTCGTTCGACACTTGCTGTAGTTCTTGGTATGTTCCTATCACTTCTTGTCTTCATGATAGCGGTTAACTGTTTTGTACTCTGTACGAATATTGCAAAGGATTATAAGGAAGATACCAAGTTTGAATATATGTATAATCTGAAATATCCTGAAGAGGAAGTACCTGAAGGTGGTGAGGCTGCGTATGCCTACACATGTAAGAAGAATGCGATGGGATTCAACTTTGATGTTACGATACTTGGTATAGATAAGGAGAATCCTTACTTCGATGTGAACCCTGGTGACAGCAAGACAGATATCGTAGTATCCTCATCCTTTGCTGAGAAGTTTGGACTTAAGATAGGCGAAGAGTTCGTCGTAACAGATGATGATAAGGATCTTAAGTATGCATTTTCTGTGAAGGAGATTACTGATTATTCGACAGGATTCTATATCTTTATGGATATTGATGAGATGCGTGATATGATGGGAGAGTCGGATGACTATTATAATGTTGTCTTCTCGGATAAGGAGCTGGATATAGATCCTGGAAGGATATATTCTATCACCACGAGAGAGGATATAGTAAAGGGCTCCTCAGTCTTCACGAGTCTTATGATGCCGATGATCTATGTTATATCATTTGCGTCAGCTATTATCTTCTGCGTTGTAATGTATCTTATGATGAAGGTTATGATAGATAGAAGTGCTTACAACATATCGCTTATCAAGGTATTCGGTTACAAACGTAAGGAGATAAGGAAGTTATATCTGGATGGCAACTTCTATGTTATAGCCATAGGCGCGCTGATATGCCTGCCGCTTGCGAAGCTCATCATGAACAAGATGTTCCCATTTATGATATCAAATGTGTCTTGCGGCCTAAATGTCAAAGCACCTATTAGTTTCTTTGTTGTAACTTATATAGTAATTCTGTTATTATACTTCATAATAAATGCTATTCTAGTAAGTCGACTGAATAAGTTTACGCCTGCTGAGGTACTGAAGAATAGAGAATAGCAAACACTCGAGTATATAAAGGATGCTATGGTTATGGCTTGGGAAGAGGAGTTTTTACTATATCTACAGAATAATGTCAGAACAGAGTTCTTAAATCATGTTATGCAGTTCTTCTCATTTTTGGGGAACTTTGGATGGTTCTGGATAGTGCTGTGTATAGTGCTTATCGCTGTGAAGAAAACAAGACCGATAGGTATTATAGCGGCGACTGCACTTGTAGCGAGTTTGCTTATCGTAAATGGAATAATCAAACCGGCTGTGAGTAGGACAAGACCTTTTGTAAGTATAGAAGAGCTGACTCTGATAACAAGGAAACCTCTTGATTCAAGTTTTCCGTCAGGTCATACTAGTTCGGCCTTCGCTGTGTCGTGTGCGATAACGTGGTGTCTATCTGGAAAGAAGAAATGGATTGGAGTAATTTTGATCATAATAGCTTCGTTAATAGCATTTTCCAGATTATATCTTGGAGCACACTATCCAACAGATGTCATAGCGGGATTACTCCTGGGCATTACTATAAGCGTTGTAACATACTTTGCTTTACGAAAGAAAGTATTACAGAAAGAATAAAGATATGATTAAAATGGAGTGGCACATTCACTAAGAATGTGCCGCTTTCTTTTTGGGAAGGCTGGTACTTTTTTTTCTTGAAATATATTTATATGTATGATATAACATAGAGGTTAGATATATCTAATTACAAATAGGTATATATAACTATTTCTGTTAATTTTGAGGCTTGTTATGTCAGATGAAATGATTGTTGAGTTTTGTTCGCCTACACTTGCAGGGATCAAGACGGGTAATCTGTTCTCATGTGAATACTTAGACTATCAGACTCTTGAGAAGGATTTGAGAAGGGTAAATAGTATATTGTTACATAAGGGGATCAAAGCTATACCAATAAGGTATCTGAATCACAGGGCACTTATCTATATATTTCGACCATCCTTCCTGAAGAAAGATCTCTGTGATAAGGATACCTCATTACTACTTAAGCGATTGGGATATAACGTGGACAGCATGAGTGAATGTGTAAAATGTTTGAGCGAGAAATTAATGTCGCTAAAGTCTAGTAAGGATTTTCCTCATGAGATAGGACTATTCTTAGGCTATCCATATGAGGATGTGAAAGGATTTATAGATAATAAAGGTGAATGTTCTAAATGTATCGGATGCTGGAAGGTGTACGGAGATGTTTCAAGGGCAGAAGATACATTTGACAGATATAAGAGGTGCACAAGTGACTATGTATCAAGGTTTAAGGAGGGCATGACTATTGAAGAGCTCGCTGTGTGCGCGTAAGGACTCCGAATCATTTCGGATATATAACACATAAGGGTTCGTCCCTGGAAAGGAATTAATATGAGTAAAGTTGCAGTAGTTTATTGGAGCGCCACAGGTAACACTGAGGCTATGGCAAATGCAGTAGCTGAGGGAGCTAAGTCTAGAGGAGCAGAGGTAACAGTTTTTGGAGCTGGCGACTTCTCAGCAGATAAGGTTTCTGAGTTTGATGGCATAGCATTTGGATGTCCAGCTATGGGAGCAGAGGTTCTTGAGGAGACTGAGTTTGAGCCAATGTTTACATCAGTTGAGACTTCTCTTGCCGGAAAGAAGGTTGGTCTCTTCGGTTCTTACGGCTGGGGAGATGGTCAGTGGATGAGAGACTGGAAGGATAGATGTGACAGCGCAGGTGCAGCACTTGTTAACGACGGCGTTATGGCTAACAATGCACCTGATGAGGCAGCACTTGATGAGTGCAACGATCTTGGAGCGGCACTAGCATAACTAGCTTTCATTGGGATGAGTAAGTCATATGGTCTTTCTTATAATCTTGTGGTAGGGAAAAATAAGCCTTTGCTATATACTTCTCATCCCATATTTTTATGAATCAAATTCCTTATGGATTTTGAAAATATATTTGATTTTCAGGAAGGAGAAAAAATGTATCTAGAAATTGAAAAGGTAGTAGGAAGAGAAATACTTGATTCTAGAGGAAATCCTACAGTAGAAGCAGAAGTCTATCTTATAGATGGAACAGTTGGTAGAGGTACTGCACCAAGTGGTGCGTCAACTGGAGAGTTTGAGGCGCTTGAGCTTCGTGATGGAGACAAGAGTCGTTATCTCGGAAAGGGCGTTCAGAAGGCTGTTCAGAATATCAATACAACAATCAATGATGTTCTTGTTGGTCTCGATGCATCTGATACTTATGCAGTAGATGCAGCTATGATCAAGGCTGATGGAACAAAGGATAAGTCAAATCTCGGAGCAAATGCAATACTTGCAGTATCTATAGCAGCAGCTCGCGCAGCATCAATTGCTCTTGATATTCCTTTATACAGATTCCTTGGAGGAGTTCAGGGAAATAAGCTTCCAGTACCTATGATGAATATTCTTAATGGTGGTGCTCATGCTGATAGTGCAGTAGATACTCAGGAGTTCATGATCATGCCTGTTGGTGCTCCATCTTTTAAGGAAGCTCTTAGATGGTGTGCTGAAGTATTCCATAAGCTGAGAAGTCTTATCAAGGATATGGGAGACGTTACAGCTGTCGGTGATGAAGGTGGATTCGCTCCTAACCAGTTAAAGAGTGATGAAGAAGCAATCGAGAAGATTCTTGAGGCTATCAAGGCAGCAGGCTTTGAGCCAGGTAAGGACTTCATGATAGCTATGGATGCAGCTTCTTCAGAGTGGAAGAGTGAGAAGGGTAAGGGCTTCTATAAGCAGCCTAAGTCTGGTAAGGAATTCACATCTGATGAACTTATAGCTCACTGGGAAGCTCTCGTAGATAAGTATCCTATAATCTCTATCGAAGACGGACTTGATGAAGAGGACTGGGAAGGCTGGCAGAGAATGACAGAAAGAATCGGCAACAAGGTTCAGCTTGTAGGCGATGACCTCTTCGTTACTAACACAGAGAGACTTTCTAAGGGTATTAAGCTCGGTGCAGCTAATTCTATACTTATAAAGCTCAACCAGATTGGTTCTGTATCAGAGACACTTGAAGCAATCAAGATGGCTCATAAGGCAGGTTATACAGCTATATCATCACATCGTTCAGGCGAGACAGCAGATACAACTATAGCTGACCTTGCAGTTGCACTTAATACTTGCCAGATCAAGACTGGTGCACCTAGCCGTTCAGAGCGTGTAGCTAAGTACAATCAGCTTCTTAGAATCGAAGAGGAGCTTGGTGCTTCAGCAGTATATCCACAGATGGATGCATTTAATGTGAAGAAGTAATAAATATATAATATTCATTTCAAGATAAACCCTAAAATAGAAAACCAATAATATTCAAAACCAAGAACGACCGATTGAGAGCAGTCCCTCAATTGGTCGTTTTAACTTGACAATGTACAATTATAATATTATTATATGAACAAATGAACATATAATAACTGAAAGATAGGAATCGATATGATAATAACAATTATTACAACGCTAATGATGATGGCTGCATATTTTCTGATACTATATGCAGGAGTCGCTTTTATTCAGGACAAGAAGTTCTTCTCTTCTGCTCCTAAAGAGATTGTAGATGCTGTTCCTGATAGAAAGGAAAGATTTAAAGGAGCTCACATAGTTGGCTGGATAATTATAATAGTAGCATTTCTTACATTTGCAGGAGCCTTTGTTCTTGGTGGCTGGAATGGCATAAAAAATGATTTTGGTTTCCTTGGTTTCTTTATCAGATTTATCATAATGCTCTATGGTATGGAGCTTTTTGACATAGGATTCTTTGACTGGAAGCTGCTTTGTCACTCGAACTTTTTC
>CACWGK010000022.1 GCA_902760415.1 uncultured Lachnospiraceae bacterium | reverse complement strand
CTTGAAAGCAGTGGTGAGAGATCATTTAACACACCAATAAAACGGTAGGTGATATCGTCCATACTGATGTAATCAAAATACTCATCAAGAGTCACCTCGCCAAATGTAGCCAGCGCTGCCAGGAAGTCTGCAGCAAGCTTCTTATTGATAGCGTTATATCTTCCAAAAAGACGACCAAGATACTCAGAGATAATTCTCTCCTCGCTTAGTTCTTCATTTCCAATGATGTCATTAAACTCAACAAAAATCTTAAGATAGAGAAGACGGAAGTCAGCCTTCTGAATAAGGTCATCACGCATAGTCTCATTCAGTCTATGCTTTGTATCGCGACGGTTCAGGAACTCTCGGAGTACTGACACATTCATCTCAGAATCACGTCTGATCTCGATCACATCGTCAGCGCCTTTTACAACTCTATCGATATGAGGACGCACATCCTCTGCCACAGTATCCTCATCTGAAAATCTTGTAGTGTAGATAATATATACGCCGTCTTCTAGTTTATTCTCATTTTGAGAAGACGCGCCTAAAGATGTTGGAAGCCACTGAAGGATCTGCTTCTTGTCCTCTGTTATTTCATCGATACCATCCACAACAAGAACAAGCTTTCTGACGTCGATATATTCAGAATAGATATCCATATATGTGTTCAGAAAATCTACCATAGCCTTCTCTGGATTTCTGTCGTTGATGCTGATCTCAGGAAGCTTCTTATCAGAAGATCTAAGAACATCTCCACCAACATTTGAGAATATATGATTCACATAGCCAAAGAAATCATTCATTCCACGAAGGTTAGTTGTTGCAATTGAGACAGTATGAACCACAGCATCATCGATTGGTGCCTTGCTGTCGAATTCGTACACTCCACGCATACTATTGGCAAATGCAGTCTTACCAGTTCCACGCTCCATGCAGAGTGTCATTATTCCTGAATCGTTATCGTCCATAAAGCTCTGGAGTCTGTTCTTGATTTCCTCAGGCATAATGTATTTATCTGGCTGATTCAGTGAATCGTAGATATCATCCTGTGACTTCAGGACATAGTCCGCCTTAAGTCCGGCATCCAGGTCGCCTACAAGACTCAGCTCATCGATATAGCTCTGGAACATCTCCAGACTCTCAGTATCTGAATAGCCTGAGATATAGTCCACATACTTAACTCTTCTCTTTTTTGCATAGACCGAATCAAAGAACAGCCCCCTGAAAAGGAACTTGTCTACCACATAAGAGTCACCGTCAATATACAGATTAATCTCTTCTGCAGTTTCGATGTCATAGCATTCAGCTATCTTCTCATCATCCCAGAAACTGTAGAAATCATTTCCATCAATTTCATAATAAACATCAGAATAAAGGCCCTGTTCGCCATTTACTGGATTACGGAAATATTCACCCAGATTTGTGATAAGAGTTTGGATCTCAGTCTGATATTCATCGCTATCTTCGCACTTAAGCATGCCATGACCTATAACCTCATTTCTCCAATGAGCTATGTCAGAAAATTCGCTGGAAACCTTCTTACGATAGAGATCCATGGTCGCTGTAAGAATATTCTTGATACTGTCAGGAAGCTGATAATACTTTCTCTTTGTACCCTTGAGAATAGAATTAGCCAGTTCATCCCATCCACCAATAGTAAGAGGCTGAAGAATGAGCTTCTTCAGGATATTCTTCTCCTTTACGAGTTCGTCAGCATAGTTATTATCAAGGTAAATGAGCGCCATAATAACAGGGATACGCATAAGTATCTCATACAGATCCTTGATCTGCAGAAGACAGCCATACACATTTCCCTCGGATGTTATCTCATATAATCTCTTATAATTGCAAGAAATTGGAACAGGCCATCTATTCTCTCCGAACAGTTCCTCATTCCAATTACTCTTATCTTCTGATATTTTTTTTAGCCAATCTGCCATATAAATCCCTTTCCTTAAACACGATTAACCTTAGAATCTGAATTATACCATATATTATCCGACGAAAGCATCCTCAGATTGTTTTCCTTTTGATGAACTTAGTATATTCCTCCCTCTTACGGATTATTTTGCACAAAAATGAGAATTCCCCAAAAGCAAAAAACGCACTTCAAAGTAATTTACTTCAAAGTGCGCCATTTGGCCTTCTATGCCTATTTTTTCCTTACAACTACCTGAACATATATGTAAGTTTTGCTTCCAGCATTTTCTTTGCCTCAGCCACTGTTTTATCCAGGATTCCATCAAAGCAAGGGAACTCAGAAAGGAAATCTTTTATTCCCTCCACTTTACTATCCTCCAGATAATCAGCAAATGGAATATCCTCGCCTTCATAAAGGTCGAGGTAATGCTCAATTTCAAAATCCAGCTGCATTACCGAGATGGTTGCATCGCCCTTGGTACAATCAAGAACTCTGCCCGCATATATCTCAGCCGCCTCTTCATCCTCATAGTCTCTGGCAATTAGGTACATATACTTATAGATATGCTGCCAAGGATCGTTGGTAGTATCATCAAACTTATTACGGTTTTCTTCACCCTTTACAGCATTCTTATTATTCTCGATATCCTCGATGAAGCTTACTAATTCTTCGTAGAGATCAGAGTGGCTGTCATTATAAAATTTATAAAATGCCTTAACAAACACCGACAGCGCATATCTGATAAACTGTCTGTTTAGATATGCTTCCTTCAGAACCTTCAGCTGTCCAGCCACACTGTCGCAGCCCAGCCCCTTTGTATCAAAAAATCCAAAGTACTGCGGTGCATATTTCTCATACCCACCCATATTTGCAGTATCCACATAAAGATTCATCAGATATGACAGAGTGATATTCTGATTGGCAACGTCCCCAGACCATTTTTCCAGCGCCGATTCAAACCAGTTCTCCGAAATACTTTCATCGCCCATAAAAGCATAGGCCTGTCCCAGAGTACTGAAGATCTTTCCGGAAACAACCTGTGTTGTATTCTCGATTCCAGTTAAGCCTGCCATAACCCTTTCCAGTTGCTCAATCAGAGTCTCAGAACTGCCGATATCAATATTCTTTTTGGCATTTTCTGCAAAGATTCTTGGCCATACATCGTCAATAAAAAGATCCTTCACCTTCTCATACTCAAAGGAATTGAAGTAAAGCTGAGCCGCCCTTGTCTTAAAATGAATATAATCCATTGGTGAAATATAAAGCTTATTTTCGTTACATTTATCGATCACAGGCAGCAGTCCACGCACCACTCCCTTATGATTAAGACCACGGAGACGGATATCATTTAATCTAAATGTTATCTCCCCAATCTTTCTATCGAAGATAACTCTGTCCTCCCGAGGCTTTGACTCCTCTATAGCACGAAGCTTATCAAAGACTTCAATCAGCCTTTCGGCAATATGGAGACCTCGGTTATAACCAAGATTTCCATCCTTACCCATAAAACGTTCTGCGTAGCTTACGTACTCGTCGTATCTTGAGATAATATCAGAATAATACTTTTCATCTGCAAGGAGGCTCTCAATATAAGCATCTAGTCTTGGAGCAAACTCTTGCTCATAGTACTTACTCAGGATATTTTCTCTGACATAATCTGCGTCATCGCTCTCATCCACGCTGCGGCTTACAAGGCTGAAATCAAATTCTGCATCGAAAGCCTTAGCCAGATCACCTAGCATGATATGTCGATATATCTTTCTGAAATCTGCATCTGCCTTGGAGTAGAATCTTATATCTACAGTACTATCTCCAACCTCAGCGCCTAGTTCCTGCTGGATCAGTTCTGCTGTGTCATTGTAGATCTCATTTTTCGAATTAAGTCTATCTATGGTATTTCTAATATGACTGCACAGAATATCAGTGAGATAATGGATAGCCATATCCTTCTTGCCAGAATAATCTATGGAGTCAACTCCCAGATAGTAACTCTTATTCTTATAACCACCTGTCAGCTCCGAACCATATATCTCATCTGTGAGTGAAGTTCTGTAGGAGCTTACATTTGTAATGGTATATATGGTGGATTTCTTTTCTCTGTCATTTGGTCCTTTTTCAACAACAATATGCTTAGCATACTCCTTGCTAAGTCCCTGATTTACCTCACGCTCCCTGTCGTTTGTAAGACCTGAAAATACAAGCGAACGCTGTGCAAACTGAAGAGAGTAATCAGTGAAGCTGTCATCAAACATATAGAACACTGTATTAAACATTGAAACTGTGGACATTCTGGAATATAGATGTGATGCATAATCCGCTGCACCTAAGTTACTTTCCACACCTTCAACATTTATGAAGTTATCTCCAAAAGGATAAATATATGCATAGATTCCATAGCCCATTTCCTTGATGAATTCCATACTTCTTTCTTTCATCCACATAGAGAAAGGCTGTATCTCCTCCGCACGGAGTTTCTTCTCAAGTTTCGCCTTCTTGATTCCCACACCATCCTTTGAGTAATAGGTATTTGAATCCGACATATGAAGACTCTCAGGGTACTTAACTATTACCTCTTTATCCTCAAAAAGGAATCCCTTCTCTTCAAGGAGCCTATTGTACTCATCAGTTAATCTGGTAAGTTCACTTCTTATTTCTTTCCTGACATTTGCAACTATATTATCAGTTTTGGCATTTTCAGGAAGGGGTTTATCTATTATCAGTCCCCCTATAAAACGGATATCATCGGAGAGAAATCTTTCAAATTCTCCCGACTCATCTAGCGATATTATTCTTAATTTTCTTTCCTGTTCCATACTTTTCCTTCACTTAATTCTTGTATTCTTTTATTCTTGTATTCTATTACTTACTATACTGCTGTTTTCTTTGCTCTATAGAATCAATTATTTTATCCACTAATTCTCTAGGTTCAAGCAGCACCATCGACGCACCGTAGCTATAAACCCATGAGAGAAAAACTTCTGTACCAATCACTTCATCTTCGAAAATGGCATACTCAGTTCCATTTTCTTCGAAGAACTTGAAGTTTGTATCATTTAGTTTTGAACCGAGGTCGTTCTTAACTCTCTCGATTACTTTTCCTTCATTAAATATCTTGAGTTTAACCTTTACGCCCTTCTCGGAATAATTCACTCCCCACATCTTTTCGAATCTCTTCTCATCGATGTTACGAGCAATATTCTGCTTCACCTTCGAATCCTTAACACTGTAAGGGAGGATATTATCCATATTGTAGGATGTTCCTTTATGATCGAACACATAGTATGTATCTTCTGTTGTGTTATGTATTATCTTAATCGGGCGGATTGTCTTCTTAAGTATCTTGGTCTTTGCCTTGTAACTAAAATCAACGCTGCCGCCATCCTTTATTACTTCCAGCAGATAATTTACCAAATCCACCTGATCCTCGAAGCGAAGACGGTTACTATTCTTCACCCACAACGCTCCGGCGCCCTCCTCTTTATCTAAGAAGCTATTCAGCGTATCGGCCTCATCTGGAGTTAGCATAACTACCGCAGTTTCACTTAGGGTATCATGGAAAAATCTACAGTCATCATAAGCTCCACTTTTAAGTGTAGATGCAAACTTCGGATCAGTTAGTAGTACTTCGCTAATATCATCAAAGTATTCCGAATCTTTTACCATTTCCACTTCATCATCACTAGTTTTATTCTGTTTTCTCAGCCTCTTCATTTCCTTAAGTTTTGGGAGTGGCAAAGACATTCCCAGTGGGAAATTAGATTCATTATTCAGTGCAATGATGTCATCATAGATGATACTTTTCTTTATTCCAAGAATTGCAGCAAGTCCCTCAGGAGTTATACCATCTCCCTCTAGAAATGTAATCTCATGCTGCAGTCTCAGCAGATTATTACTTATCAGCTTATTCATACAGCCCCTCTTTTCTATACATTTCTTCTAAACGTGCCGCGTCATCTAGCATCATTTTACGTAGACTCTCTGGCTCCAACACCTTCACACTTCGACCGAACCTTCGTAGATATTTGGCAAAATCAGACATTCCACGAATATTATCCTCATAGATAAAGGTCTCGCTATCCTTCTGATAGATCTTTGCTGACAGCATATCTCCACGGCACTCGAGTCTATTCCTTTGATTCTTCAGAACTGTAAACTTATGTTTTAGATTTCCGAAGTCTTTCACTTCGACCACCACATGCTCCAGCGGCTCAGCAGAGAGTGAGAAGCTCTCAGCATATATACGGATATACTCTTCCGACTGGTAGATATCATTTGGAGTATCCTTCAGCACCTCTATAGCTGGCTCTGTCTCTCCTTTATTATCAAAGACAACGATTTCTTCTGTATCGATGATTCTATACTTTTCCTTGCCGGATTTACCTATAATATAAAGTTTATCCTTATCTGCTGTATAAACCATCAGACCAACTTTGATAGTGACAGGTCTACCCTTAACTAACATTTTAATTGCATATTTATCATACGGAATATCTTCAAACATTTTCAGACACTCAGAAATCCTTGGATTATTATTTATCTTGCTTCCAACAATTATGTAGTTACTGTCTTCACTACGCAGAGTCTCGCCAGAGATAAGAGCGAGCTTTTCTTCTACAGACTTCAGTTTATTTCCCAGTGCATATGTGGCGCCAAATGCTCTAATAGCATAGAGATATTCATCCACGGTATCCATATCGATATTCATAAGAACAGGGGCATTCTTTGGAATACTATAAACCCTCAGATTCTCATCATAGTTTATAAATCCATCACTCACCAGTTCCGTGCATCTGGCCCTAATGGTCTCCTTTTTATTCTTATAAAATCGCGACCTTTCTTCTGTAGATAAAATGAATATGGAAGACTCATCTGCAAATCCAATATATTCATCAAAGAGATCGTCAAATGACAATCCACCCTTTGATTTCTGGAGAGTCAGAATAATTATCAGTTTCTCAACGCCCTCGCTTACAACGTGCTTATATACAATCTTTCTAGTCTCTTTATTCTTGCCCGAACCTGTCTCAGAACCTTCCAGACTCTTTCTATATTCGTTCTTTTTATCTTCGGAAATGATATAGCCCACGCCCTTCTTATGCTTTGAAATCTCATATCCAGATTCTTGAAGAGCCTTGATATCATTCTTTACATTTCGAACAGACTGCATTAAAAGACTGGAGAGTTCCTCATAGGTATAAGGTCTCTCCAGTAACTTTTTAAGAATCTCTAATCGACGGGCTTCCATCTCAGCCTGTTTACTCTGACTCATTTTATGACTCCCAACCTTTCCCCTCCCCCAGGGGATATAATCTACACGGTATTTTACCATACATACTGCGTATCTTCTATAAGAATAAAAGAGGTATATAAAAAAAATATCCGAATAACAAAAAAAGTGACAACCACGAATGGTCGTCACTTTTTAGATTACTTATTAATATACGAATTAACCAAGCTTGTTAACAGCAATTGTGAGACGTGAGATCTTACGTGAAGCTGTGTTCTTGTGGTAGATACCCTTGTTAGCAGCCTTGCTGATCTCTGAGATAGCAACCTTAAGTGCGTCCTCAGCTGCAGCCTTATCATTAGCCTCGATAGCAGCCTCAACCTTCTTTACAAGAGTCTTAACCTTGCTCTTAACACTCTTATTCTTCATCTCTCTCTTCTTGCTTGTAAGAATTCTCTTCTTTGCAGATTTAATATTTGCCATGTCTTCATTTCCTCCGGATTTAATCGATTATAACTATTCTATATTTTATACTGTATCTGAAATGTTCCAGACTAAAGTCAGCCGTTCTTTAGTTGAACTACTTTCTTCGAATCTTACTTAGCCAAGACACGTCTGATGCTTATGCACCGGCATATAAGACTCTACTTAAACTACAGCAAATGTCATAATAACAAAGACTACGCCTCTCGTCAAGCCCCTTTTGTAAGAAGTTTAACGATTAGATTCTCAACAGCAGCATTTCCCAGAAGTCCGCCGCTATTGTTCATCATAATTGCTTCCTGGCACATATCCACCGCCTCGATCAGCTGTTTTCTAGTATATGAATTGGCAAGTGAAATGAGTCTTGACGTGATCCACTTCGAAAGACGAAGCTTGGATTCAATATCTGCAGGCTTCTTTCCTTCCTCCAGAAGTATCTTAACATCTAGAAGCTGATTGTACTGTGCCTGGATTCGTCCCATGATAGTGACAACGCTCTTTTTTAGCTTTATCAGATCCTGATACTGACTAATTGCAACCGCAGCATTCTTCTGTGATATCGCGCGACACATATCAAATATCTTATCCTCTACCGCATTTGAACAGAGCAGCGCCACATCTTCCGGGCCTACTACTCCTTTATCTATGCAGTAATCGTGAACCTTACGAGCTTCATTTTCAAGCATATACATATCAGCATCGGAGCCGCATGCATCCAGGATTTTCTCAGGAACTGACAGCTTTACTTTTAAACCGCCCTCACCGAGTATACTGCCCAGCCAAGCTATCAGGTCACTCTTCTCCAGCCCTTTAAACTCAAGAACTGTAACATCTGGGCTCTTCGATGCAGCGAGATATGCCTTCTTAGCCTTGTTCACCTTCTGCTCGCAGAAGATAACCACATTTGACTCAGGAATCTGATTCACACTCTCGATAAATGCTGGGTCCGATCCATCAAAGTACCCACTGCCATTAACCACAACTACTCTATGTTCAGCGAAAAAGGGAACTGTTATCGCATCATTTATAAGAGTATTCAGGTCAAAGCTATCGGTATCGTACACTCTGCAGTTAAGGTCGTCACTTGGATCTATCAGCGCATTCTTTATCTCATCGCGGTAGTACGTTGCAAGGTACTGCTCGGCACCATACATAAGATATACGCGCGAAAACTCTCCCGTGGTTATATGTTTTTTCACCGTGCTCTTGGAAGCACCAGTTGGATTTTCTTCTTTTCTAGCAGCCATAATCTTTCCTTTATCTTAGCAGGATCATCTGCTCAACCGACTTATATTCCTCCAGGCGGCTTGTCTTATGAATCGCCTTTATATCCTTTACATCAAGAGCCAGCCCCTTAGCGAGATAGGTCCAGAGCTCCTTCATCTTCATAACAACCTGCTTCTCATTTGACATTTCCGCCTTATATCCTTCCACGATATCCGCGAGAAATGCTCTCAGTCTCTTCCTATCCATCTCACATCTGTCAGATGAATCGCCTTCAGAGCCCTCGTTCTCAGTATGTCTTCTCAGAATCGTAGGAAGTTCCGGATTTGCTATAACTCCGCGGCCTATCATATATGTAACTGGATTTTCGTCCCCAGCCTCATTCTCAGTACACTGCTTTATATATGAAGATATTCTCTCAAAGGAAGCTGTATCAACTATATCCCCATTATAGCAAAGCTTTGTTCCAAATGAAGCTTCTTTCGAAAGTGATTCGAAAAGCAGCATAGCCTTTCTATATGCCTCTAGGCGAACCTCACCATCATAGAAATCATTTCTGAGTCTTGGATGTATGATGAGCTCTGATATAGGATACTTCTTATAAATCTCCAGAATGTCATCCCACTCAGATTCGAACTCTACACCGATCCTGGTTTTTACAGATATCTCCATGGCGGAGGCTTCGCTGTCTGCCGTCAGCTTATCATATATATAGTACAGAAAACTATCTAATTCTTTTGTCCTATCGAGAAAGCCTGCTCCTCGTCCCTTTGATACTACTGTCCCAGAAGGACATCCCAGGTTGAGATTTACTTCTCTATATCCAAGTTCTGCCAGCTGCTTTGCTATAGTTACAAAAAGCTCAGCATCATTTGTCAGTATCTGAGGAACAACCTCCATCCCCTTATTGTTATCAGGATGAACATCTCTCTTCTCGCGGCCCTTCAGATGACTGGCTGTCAGAAATGGAGTAAAGTACTTATCTACTCCACCGTAGTGCTTCTCCAGCGCATTTCTATATACATATGTAGTTATGCCCTCCAAGGGTGCAAGATAAATTGTAGGCATATTTATTCCTTTTAAATTCTAATTCTATAAATCTTGTATGTATTAATATACCATTTATTTAAAAAAATGCAAAAATAAAGGACGCTGATGAATCCGCGTCCTTTATTTTTACACTATTTACGTTTTTCAAAAGAGATATGATTTCTTTCGTTGAACTTGTATATACTTTAACATGCAATTCGCAAATAGTGTTAAATATACAGTAAATAATTTATGAACAAATTGTTAATATCCTGAAAAAATCCCATTAATAAAGGCTTTATAGGGAGTATAGACAGCTTTCATCGATGTCAGAAGGCTTCGCAAAGCCTGTGCAGCTCATAATAAAACGTAGTTCCTTTTGAACTCCTCTTACAAAGTTAACCACGCCATCCACTCCATTTTCTTCAAGTGATGGAAGCATTGATCTACCTACTGCCGCAGCGTCAGCTCCAAGTGCAAGTGCCTTATACACATCCGCTCCACTAGCTATTCCACAGTCTACGATTATCTTTACGTCCGTACCAATAAGCGCTTCTCTTATCTCTGGAAGCATACTCATAGGAGGCATAGCGTATGGCATACGTCCATGATGATGGCTTACTATTATAGCCTTTGCTCCAAGATTAGCACATTTAACTGCGTCCTCTGCACTAAGCACGCCCTTTACGAAAAATGGAAGCTTTGTTGATTCAATATATGAAGCAAGCATTTCAGAGGTTTGAACCGCCATCTTCTCTCCGATGACGATGTCCTCACCTTCCTCGCCAAATATATGATCTATATCCATTCCTATACCGAAAGCGCCCTTACTTTCTGCGTACTGCATCTGATCCCGTACCTTTCCATTATCAGCATACGGCTTTACGATTCTTACTGTCTTGGCGCCGGTAGCAAAGATCTTGTCATAGCCCTCATTTTCCATCATTCCCACAAAGTTAAGTATGTTTAGTTCCTTTGTAGCTAGGCTATACTCCTCGAGCCCAGTCTTCTCGCGCCCATTAAAACATCCAAGATGTGAAAATGCTGGCATCATTACTGGCATATCAAACTCTTCACCTAGAAATGATATCTTTGTATCTGCGACTACTGAATCGATTAGTCTCTCCTTGATAAGGATCCCATCCATGTAACGCTCATTTATTTCATTTGCATCTGATATTCTCTGATAACTCATTTCGTACCCCCTAAAGATTTGCAGCTATATTTTGAACTACTTTTATATAATGAATATATTCTTCATCTGTTTCAAGATGCTCAACGATCATTGGCATATCGCTATCTAACTCACTCATTTTCTTCATATAATATCCAAGCGGAAACTCACCTAGTCCCGGAGCGCACTCCTCCAGCTGAAATGTGTACTCTTCCTTCAGGTGAACATCCTTGATGTGACAGCTTCTTATCTTTGGACCAAGCAACTCAACACACTCGTCTACCAAGTCGTGCGGATTAAAATATCTTTCCGCTGAGTTCGTTATATTGATGATGTCCATATGAACAGCGAACCTGTCGCGGTCCACTTCCTCCAGAAGTCTCACGTAGTCCTTCGGACCTGTTGGAATCATCCAAGGCATTGGTTCCAAAGTAAAGTATGTATTCTTCACATCCGCACGGTCTATAATCTCACGAACCATTTTTACAGTCTCTTCTCTTGCTTCCTTCGAGAAGTTTGCTTTATAATGGCCGTCCCATCTAGGGCCAAATGCACCTGCTACATTTACTGCACAGCGCGCCCCCAGATAATCAGCCAGCCTCAGCTGCTCTACGCAGTAATCTATATTTGCTTTTCTTTCGCTTGGATCCTGGGAGAGTGCATTTCTCCAGATTCCAACCTCTGCTATAGAGAGTCCAAACTCTGCAGCAGCATTCTTATAGCTATCTATCTTTCCTATAGGCGAATCGCTTTGTACTGGGAAGACAACTGTTTTGCATCCAAGCCCAACCTGTCTTTCAGCCCACTCCCTTGCAGATTCATGCATAAGTGGTGAAGACGTACCAAATCTCATATTATCGTCCTCTTTCTTACATTTTAAAATGCAGCAGTGAATCCACCGCTGCATTTAATTGTAGTCAAATCATCTTTCATAAGAAAGCCAATAATTATAAAGTTTTGACTATTTTTTGCTTTATCACTCAGCAACATAGATTGTAATCTCAAACTCGGTACTGACTGTTGTGTCCGCAGGAATACTTTGTCTAATCACCTGACCTGGTTCTATTCCCTCCGACTTCTCATATTCAACGATCACATTGAAGAATCCCAGGTTCTTAAGCTTATTCTCGGCACTTTCCACATTTAGTCCAACAAGCTCTGGCATATATACATGCATCAGCTTATGTTCTTCTTTTCTAAGGACAACCTTCACAATCTCTGGATAGTTATTAATTCTAACCGGGAACAGGCTATTTCCGAGACCTCGGCTTATAAACATAGCAGTCTTCCCCTCCGTGTGTACGCCTTCACAGAGTTCAGGAAAGAACTCGAAGTCTGACGAGATAAGTCCGCCCTTTCCAGGTACAACTATCTGTCCGCCGTGATTATGTCCCGTTAGAACTATATCAGCTCCCGCCTTACTATAGTCACTTAGATAGCCCGGTTCATGCGCCAGCATTACGACCAGATCATTATCTTCCGCATTATTCTCAATATTTATCTCACTACCCAGGGACCACTCCGACACTCCGGCAAGCGTAAAGCCCTGCATATCAACCGTCTGATCATCTATACAGTTAACGCCCATAGCCTGAATATCCTGAATGAACTTATCGTAACTCTCCTTACGAATATCCGCCAACCATTTCTCATGATTTCCAGAAATGTAATAAACAGGCGCAATCTTAACTGCTTCCTCAAAGAAAATCTCCGCCAGCTTAAAACTGGTATGGGACATATCAACCACATCCCCAGTCACCACTATGATATCCGGCTCCGCAGTCCTGATATCCTTCATTAATCTTGAATCTCCTATTCCAAAGAGTTGATTATGAAGATCAGATATCTGAACTATTGTATAGCCATCCAGCTCCTCTGAAACCTCAATGCTGGCATATTCATATTCCGTGGTAACCAGGTGATAATTTCCATATAGGAAGTATGCCATAAGTGCCGCGTAAAGCACAGCAAACACTGGAACCACCACGCGGAACTTAGTCTTCTTCGTCTTATGATGAAATGATATCATTCCCAGAAGTGCTCCGAAAGCACCGCCCAACACAGCAACAAGTATAAGTCTCGATTCCGGTATCCTATACTTCTCCTTCTCGGCCTTCTTCTTATCTACGCCATACAGGATGAAAGCCAGAATATTTATGATCAACATGTAGTAAAACAGTAACATATATAACCCTCATTTTATCTAATCATCCCGTTCATTATAACAAAAATCAAACAAAAAAAGAATTGATTAAGATCTCCTCTAAATCAACTCTTCCTTTAGTGTCATAATCGCTAACGCGATCATGCAAGCCTTGCATAAAAAAGGCAAGGCTTGGTTCCGCTTCGCGTAACACATCCTCACTTCGTTCGGAGCAACGATTTATTTCATAAATCGTTACCTTTAGTGCCATAATCGCTAACGCGATCATGCAAGCCTTGCATAAAAAAAAGCAAGGCTTGGTTCCGCTTCGCGTAACACATCCTCACTTCGTTCGGAGCAACGATTTATTTCATAAATCGTTACCCCTAGTGCCATAATCGCTAACGCGATCATGCAGAGATGTTTCATCCACTCGCACTTGATTGACAAGCTTAAACGGTTTTTTTAGAGCATCTTATGATATAGCTTATTTACATATAAACACAAGATAGACGAAGCAACGAAAACGAAAGCGGATGGTATGACAGCATATCCGGCACTGAGTTTCCCGTCACTGAGTATTACAAAAATAGAAGATGCTATCGTATATCCGACCAGTATCATCTCTATTGCAAACAGAATAATTATCCTAACTATGGTCTTTTTTTTCGCATTAGCTAAAACATTCACAATATCCATTAATCTACTCCTGTTATCCATTTTTTCGAATTATTTCTTCTTAAGCACCGCTATCGCAGCATAATGTTTTACTTCAAAACTGTCCGGATAATCCTTAAGCATCTCCCTGTGTTCAGCATCCCACTTATCAAGTTCATCAGGAGACAGTGATGCTCCGACACCTCTGCAGGCAAACATTCTGCCGTGCCATGACTCCTTTGTAAAAGGTACCATAAGATTGTATTCTTCGTGGTCGACAAACTCGAAATAATCGAACATCACATCAGGTATAAAGATAGGATGCTTAGTCTCGCCTCCGCCCGACCAGTCGGGACTATACTTGCACACGAGATCCTCGCTCTTGCCTGCGATCTCATCTTCAAAAGGAAGCCATGCCATAAATAGAACAACTAGCTTTCCGTCCTTCTTAAGTATACGGCTGAACTCAGGTGCGACCTTATCGTGATCGAAATACCAGAAGCACTGGCATGCTGTTAACACATCAAACGATTCGGAAGGAAAGTCGATCTTCTCTGCTGAAACCGCGCGAAAATCGATATTCATACCGGCGGATTCAGACAAAATCTTTGCCTGCTCAATCTGCTCGGGCGAAATATCCGTACCGACCCACTCTGCTCCAAACTTATACATATTGCGCGGCAATACGCCTGTACCGGTTCCAAGGTCGAGAACTCTCTGACCCTTGATACAAAGACCCCTGTCGGCAACCTTCTGATAAAACTCCTCAGGATAAATATCCCTGTACTTGGCATATGCTTCAGATGTTTTTCCCCAGTCAAAAGCCTTACCGGAATCGATCCTACTATCCTTTATATCCATGATTGAATATCTCCTTTTCAGATAAAATGCATCAGTGAACATTCTTAAATGTCACACTTGCGACATTTATTAGGATGTATTATAATTCTGCAAGTAAGAGAATTCAATCATTTTTGCGTATATGTCTCACATTCGCAAAAATGTGCCATTTAAGGAGTCTACCACATGCGTGATACATCCAAGAGGATTAGGAAGACAAAAGACGAGATTGCAAATGCACTCTGCTCGCTCTTAGAAACTAATCAATATAATGTAATAACCATCCAGGAGATCGCCGATTCCTGCAGTGTCACCAGAAGAACTCTCTACCGCCATTTCAAGACCAAGGACGAGATACTTCATCACTGCTTCAAAGGCTGCGCTACACAGTTTTCAACTTACATTGCTGCCCGCGCACCGAAAGATTACCGTGAATTCTGTGTCGTATATTTCTCATTCTGGAATGAGAACATAAACATGCTCACCATACTTAACAAGTCAGGCATTATGTACCGCTTCGCTAGTGAATTCGAATCGCTCGTCTTGATGATGTCTTCCCAGCTTGGACACGATTCCATAGATAAAAATGCAGCGCTCAAAGCCAACCCAAAATATAAATATCACTTCGCATACAGAACCGCCGGTTTCTGGCATGTAACCGAACTGTGGTGTCAGGAATCGCCACGTAAAAAACCTGAAGAAATGGCAGACATCATGATGGAAATCACATCTTTCCCGGGTGGGGTTCAGATAATATAATCATCAATAAAGGGCTGGTAATTGAAGTTACGAATTGTGTCATAAATACCGTTTATATCATCTATCATATCATCTAACTTTTTTATTCTCCCCAATAATCTATCGATTCGTGACTTCTCATTGGAATCCCAAATAAAACATAAATAAAGTCTTCTCTTTCATTAAACATCTCAAGGATAACTATTCGGTCATCTTGTTCTAGATAAAAAAAGAAGTTATGATAACTGTAAATCACCATATAGTCGCTATCAATTCCAAATCTATCCTTCGTTGATTCTCCCGAATTAAATCGTCCTAAATCATCTAGTCTTCCCGTAATTTTTCTTAAAATATCAACGCTTTTCTTATTTCCATACTTATTATCGAATTCATCCCTTAAAGCCTGTAATTTAGTGACTACACCATCAGCATATATAACCTGTTTCATGATTATACTCCAAGTATCTTATGAACTTCCTCTGAGGTTTTATATTTACCTTCAGAAACTTCTTTTTCAGCAGCTTTCATTTTGCTAAGGAATAGTTCTTCTGCTTCTTTCCGGGTCATTAAAGGATTTGCGCTGACTTCAAAAGGAATCCTTCTTTCATTACCGAGCTTAACAAGAAAAATATTAATTGCAGTTGTCATATTTAATCCCATTTCTAAACATGCACTTTCTGCTCTAGCCTTTACATTATCATCTACTCTTATATTAACCTGAGCCATAATATCGCCTCCTTTTCTCTATACATTGTATAGGATTTTATACCCGATGTAAAGAATAATGTCAAGTTTTGACACCTAAACTAATTAGCACAAAATGACAAGAACCTCGGTATCACTACCGAGGTTCTTAAGCTGGGGTACTAGGATTCGAACCTAGAAATGACGGAGTCAGAGTGCTTACAACGACAAGTAAAAAACATAGGATTTGTCATCTATTTCCAAAGATTTCTATTTATTATTCATCATAAAGTTACAACGCCCTTCAGGATTTATTAATCGTCCATATCTACAACATTTATTATTTTGTCACCTGACATCACCTTTTTAGTCAAACACAGATAATGTTTCTTTACCGTATCTGTAGTATCTCCAATATACGATGCTATTTTTTCTAGGGTTTTCCCTTCATTATATCGATTAGTTGCAAAAGTTCTTCTTAAGATATGAGCTCCAGTAATCTCAGGACCAAAACCGACTTTTGAATATATTTTATTAATGTTTGTTCCATAATTTGAAGGATTTGAAGGATTAAGATTCTTATTAATCACAATATAATCATCTAGATTCGTTTTAGGAGATATCTTATTTATCATCATAAGAATCTCTGTAGCATTATTACTCAATTTTATTGTTCGCGCCTTATCGTTTTTTACGGGACCTTCTCCAGGCTTATACTCTGTTTTTTTATCAAATACATAACTCTCTTCAACAGTGTTAGATCCAGAAACATATCTTGTTTTATTTATGTCTAATGATTGAGATTGAGCCATCCAGTCACTCCATCTCAACGCACACATTTCTCCCACCCTCATACCTGTATAAAGCAATAGCAAAACCGATAAGCCCATTATTTGTTGATATGGTACTTTTTTATCCATTTTTAAAATATACTCTTCCAAACTAATAATCTGTTCTGGAGATAAAATATGTACCACTCCATCTGAACTATTACGAGTTTCTAATTTATTTAATGTCTTTTTGGTCTTCTTTATCATAGCAGTACAGGGATTGTTAGATATATATCCCTGTTCAATAGCCCACCGATACGCAGCATTTATCACATCGAGAGTTTTTTCGATGGAAGATACTGATAGCGAGGTATTCCTTACAAGATATTCAATATGATTTTTCACCATATTGGAAGTAATAGAGTTTACTTTTCTTTTTCCAATTTCATATACGCTAATCTGATTCTTAATTGTACTCTTTCTTCTATCAATAGCTTTGGGTTTTAATAAATCTTTTTTCTTATCATCCTTATCACATATTTTTATATCGCTGTTACAATCATATTCAAGATGCTTATAGCACAATTCCGTTAATGATATTTTTTTAATTTCACTATCACTGTTGTTATCGTTATATGACAAGGTGTTTATTCTAGCCTTCATTCTTTTTAAACATTTAGTTTCTGAAGTATCTGTAACAGTCAGGATTCTTTGTTTTCCATTAGGATGATAACCAAATTGTTGTCTCATCCTTACCCTTCCATCTGGCAGATGAATAAACGAACCTTCTCCATTCTTTCGTTTTTCCTTCTTTTCCAAACGTTAATCCTCCCCTAATAATACATTCTTTCCTACGCATTCTGAGATCCACTTTTTAAGGTTACCTCTTGAAACGCAATAACTTTTACCAATCTTCATTGAAGGAAAGCCTTCTGAACGCATTAGCGCATACGCTTTATCTTTTCCAATTCCTAACTCATCCATCAATTCAGGTGTAGTGATTAAATATAGATCACTAGATTTATCTCTTTCTTTCATATTCATCCACCTCATTTTTTGAAAGAATATTACGAATTTAATTCTTGAAATATAACTCTATTTAGACGTTTGCAGCATATTATTAATCTTGTATCCAGCTGCTTCTTCATACCATTTTTTATTAACTTTTCCTGCAATCACAATAGCTCTAGGATTTAGCTCCTTTAATTCTTTGTTCAATTCCCTGATTATCTCATACGCTTTCGCCTTAGATACGCCAAAATCAGACACAACTACGTCAACGCCCACAAGGAGAGAATCTTCCTTATCCATTCTTTTTCACCCCTCACTTAAATATTTTTATTTAACTTATTATATTGTAATATATTGTTTTTACTATGTCAATAAAGTTAAATATATTTATTTTATTCCACGTATTCCATTTAAACTTTTTTCGTATTATAATTACAACATCATCCAAAATAGGAGAATTCTTATGACACTTGGAGAGAAAATACGTAAATATAGAATTTTACGTAAAAAAACTCAAAAACAGCTCGGAGAAGAAGTTGGGTTTAAATCCAATACAGCCGATGTTCGAATAAATCAATACGAATCAAATAAAATGGCACCAAAATCTGCCATTAGATCAAACATTTCCAATGCACTTGATATTGATATCGAAGCTATTTCCGATGTAAACATTTCATCTTTTGAGGATTTAATGTTTGTTCTTTTTGAATTGGAAGAAAAATATGGAATCGAAATAGAAAAGAAGGATAATAAGACATATATTGTTTTCGACGATAATAATAAAGATATAGAAACGCTTATCAGTTACCTTAATATATGGAACAATCATAAGAATAACTATCTGCCAAGTAATACAGCATCCTCTTCAGAACAACTAGATAAATATAATCTTTGGAAAGCCCGATTCGTTACTAATATAAAAGAATTCTATCATTCAAAAGCTAAAGAATTAGATGATTTTTATAATCCTCTATTAAATTCGGAAACCAATAAAGAACCATATTTTCAAAAAGTAGGGGAGTTAATAAGCCTTCTGGTTGATTTCTTTGATTCCGGCACTTATATTTCTGTAACATATCATCTTTCTGCTCTAGAAATAACCTTTGCAGTTTCTGAATTACAAACTGCAACCAAGACTGTTCAAAGTATGTTTATTAGATTCTTAAAAGAATATAATCACTACATATCCCTGGGCGTACCTTGTAGCATAGATATGCAAATGAAAAACAAACAATTAACCATAACTTATTGCATCCCAATCCCATCTTTTTCGATTGTTTCTAGCTCATTTAATGAGTATATAGATTTTAAAAACAACAACGAAAATAATGATGAATTAAGCATCGAAATGTTTAACAAATCATTTCAAATAACACTAGATGAGCCCTTATATATTGAGGAAGAAATAAAACGGTATTACAAAGTTTAAAAAAGCAGACCATATGCAACGGTCTGCTTTCTTTGTAAAATCCCTATTGGATATAAAAATCATCTTTTATAACGTTAGGCAAAACGGCCCAACTATATAAAGACTCATCCCTTCAGTTCCTCTCTGAGTTTATTTGTTACTTCCTTGGTTGGTCTTCCTTCACCATTTTTAGCTTGTCTGTATCCAGTAGTTATCATTTCACTAATCGCATCATCATCCAAGGAAACAGGAACTTCTTTTTCTGCAGTTAAAGAAAATGGAATGCCATTACACATTATTATTATTTTATAAAACATATTTATAGCAACTGAGGCTGGAATTCCTATTCTTTCAAGTATTGATTCTGCAACATGCTTAGTATCCGATTCCATTCTTGCTATTACTGTATCGGTTTTATTATTTGACATTACAAATCACCTCGCTTTCTGATTGTATATATAAATTACGTCTAAACGATATAAAACAGAAACAATATCATTTCATCAGCGTGAGCTAATTATTTCAGTTAAGATTTGCTAAAGATCTCATTACTAAATCTACATCTTGGTTTTCTAACTCGTGTATAATATGCAAATATGTCTTTTGAGTTGTAGTCATACTAGAATGTCCAAGCCTTCTAGCCACACTTGCTATAGATACTCCAGCAAATAGAAGTAATGACGCATGTGTATGTCTTAAACCGTGTACAGATATAACCGGAATATTAGCCTTCTTGCAGTGTCTTTCCAGTATATCATTCACGGTAGAATTATATACTTTTGATCCTTCTTTAACGAAGATAGGTTTATCATCCGGCAACCCCTTCAATAATTCTGAAAATTGAATTACTAATTGCCAATCTATCTGTATTTTTCTAACAGAGGATTTGTTCTTTGTAGGCAGAAAACCTCCTTCTCCCTTATAATCCCAGGTTTTGTTAATTGATAAAGATTGATGAGCAAAATCAAAATCTTTCGGAGTTAATGCGAGAGCCTCTGAGAAACGCATTCCAGTCTTTGCAACAAGTAATATAAACCAATCCCAGTTTACATCCTTATTTAGATCCAGGCTAATAAGTAACGTATGTAATTCAAACTGGTTCAAAAACTTTGTTTTCTTCTCTGAAGGAGTCTTACCTTTTATGATAACTTTTCTAGTAGGATCCTTTTCTATAAGCCCCTCATCAACAGCATCAAGAATTGCGCCTTTTAGCTGATGATGAAAATCCATAGTAGTCTGCCTTTCATGATTCTTTGCATAATCATTTATTAGCTGCTGATATACTATTCTAGACATATCACATACTTTAACTCCTGGAATCAATCTTTCTATCCAGGACAATGTCATATAATATTTATTCAAAGTGACCTTGCGTATTGCGCCCTCTTTATAAATATGAATCCACTGCGAGTAATAGTCACAAAACAAATCGTTTTTAGTAGTATCCTGCATATATAATACCTCCATCTTTTCCGCCCACGCTGATGAAGGGTGATAAGGTTGTCGATTTCATCTAAAGTAGCTGCTATCTTCTTCTGTTCTGGCAATGATGGCATAAGCATCTTACACTCACAAAGTTTATCGTAATAGAAGTATAAACGAACGCTACCCTCTTGAAGTCGTTCTATCCACTTTGGGAAAATATCAGACTTAAACCAATGCCAGAGGAATCTATCATCTACATAATCAGCTGTCTGAAATACCTCGTAAAGAGAGCTAACAATAACATTTTCAGTACCTTCATAGTATCCGATGGAGCCTACATTTATTCTCGCCGGATTGTATGCAAATGAATTAGGCATAACGATATTATATGCTTTTCTATCAACATCCTTCATATAACCAAATTCATCGTGAGCTTCATTTTGACGAATAAAACCTCTGTCATTAGTGACAGCATATGGTTCCAATTCCAAGTTCTGTGAGTTCCTCTTTCCAGCGTTCCAAGTAAAATCTGAAAACTTACGCTGTTCCCAATCGGTTGTATTATTATAATCAAAATATTTTCTTATTTTTTTATAAGCCAATATTGGGTATAGACACTTACACTGATGAAGAGTGATAAGGTTGTCGAGTTTTACAAACAACTCACCTATTTTCCTCTGTTCTTCTAAAGATGGAACAAAATACTCCACAGTTTCTAATGCTCTTGGATATATAGCAGCCACACTTGTAGTTCCAGTTGCACGGGCATGAATTTGTTTTATCACACCCTCAGTATTGTATAGATAATTAAAAAATACAGTATCTATATCCCTAAACTCAAAACGCGCAATGTTGCTATTAAATGCGTATATCCCACTATCTCCAAGCCATGTTGCACCTTTCCCCACAAGCTCCATCGTATTTCTTGTGTTAAAAAAGAAATCGCCATAATATGCAATATTTTCTGGTTCAATCGTATCTGATTCATCTAAATACTCTAATTTATTAAGATCAAAATAGCCTCTTTGTATATTCCCCATTTTTAAAAGTGGCGTTCCAGCTTTTGATTCTGATCCAAGCAAATTGGTTCCAGTTTGAATCGATTCAATATCATTCCCAAGCTTACGCTGTTCCCAAGAAATAGTTTTATACCATCTCAATGAACATAACGGTTTTTTTCTACACTGATGAAGGGTGATAAGGTTATCAAGGTTTCTGAAAAACTCAGCAATTTTGGCCTGCTCTTCATACGAAGATACATCTACGATAAATTCCTGCATTTCAGATGCAAGAATATGCTTTATCGTATTACCTGTTGTTATATTTTCAATTTTCTTCTTTGCCTTAAGCGTCTGATATTGATAATTCAAAAAATATGGCTCTATCTTCACTTTAGGATTTCTAAACATTATAAGTGCATGAGCTGCAGAATTGTCCAATTCTTCAGGGATTACAGCTGCATGTCCTACATGTCCAGATTGAACCATAATCATATCCCCAGTATGAAGCCACTTGTCTCTTTGCTTCTCATAAAACTCGTCATTTATGAAAACTTTAGTGTTATGATTTATCTGACCGTCCTTGACATTATTGGATTCAAGATAAAAATGCCCTTGTTCAACATAGTATGGTGTTGCCGTTCCAACAAAAGCATTTCCGATGTCATTATATATATCAGATAGCTTACGCTGTTCCCAAGAAATAAAAAGAGCCAAGGTCATCCTTGACTCTCTCTACACTTACGCTGTTCTTTTATCCAAAATACATTAGAACAATGGCTCTATCTCAGGCATTAGATCTTCTTTGAAACTTTTTATTAAAGCTCCATTAAACTTAAACTTTGGAACCGGATCTGAAGTTGATTCTTTATATGCAGAATAATCTGCATTTTCCTTTAATTTATTTTCATTTGCTATTTCACCATCTTTAAAGTTATATGCTTCATATCTAACATTTTCAAAGCCTATAAACCATTTTTCAGCAAATGCTCGAATTTCTTTTTCGATAGCAGCATATCTCATTTCGTTTATTATTACCGAAATATCTTGACCCATAAACTTTTCCTTATCTTGTTCAATTTCGTCCAAAACTTCCATCAACAAGCCGCTAAGTCTAGGATTATCTTCAGCAAATTCTTTTATTATTTCTTTGAGATATAGCAATTTACGTTCAAACTCAACTTCATCAAAATCATCTTCAGACTGATCCAGAAGATCTACAAAACCTTGCAGTAACTCAACAATATATTCAAAATCTATCTTAAACTTATTGAATGCAACTAAATCATAATCATCTCTAATCGGCTCCTCATCATCTTCTTCAATAGGATCTTTTTTGAGTTCTTCCATTACGTTTTTATATACCGCAGCATAGTCTTCATACATTTCCTGTGTAAAATTATACTCATCAAGTATATCAGGCTTATATGATGAAAATGACTTCAAATGTGCAAAACTATGATCTAAATCTCTAAATAACTTGATGAACGTTTTCTTTTGTTTTCTAGATAATCCCATAACGTCATCTGGAGTTGGTGCAAAAGTTCGAATTGTCTTTAGAGAAAGACTAAAATGTTTTAAAACAGTATCCCAATCTTCAGCTATAGCCTTTCCTATTCCACCTTTAGAATATAGTATCAATGCCTCATTTATTTTTTCCTTATATTCTTTAGGCTGACGAAACGTTACAATTTGACCATATTCCTTATTCTGATCAAATAATCGATTGGTCCTTGAAAACGCCTGTATAAGGTTCTGTGGACTCATAGGAGGTCTATCAATAAAAAGCGTAGATAAACAAGGTGCATCAAATCCGGTAAGCAATCTATCAACAACTATTACTAGATCTAACTGTTGCTCTCTGTCACGATACTTTTTTTCTTTTCGTGCAAGCCTATCGTTAAGATTTCCGTTATATGCGTTTATACCATCCAAACCATACTTAGTTTTAAAAGCCTCATTATAGTACAACAGATATCTTTTCATTGCCTCCTGATTGATTTGTGAAGATTCATCATTTTCTGATACAGAAAAAGTAATTGCAACCTTCGGATAATCAGGAAGCGCTTTCTTTACATCCTCACTAATCTTCAATTGATCTTGTCCCTCTTTAATCTTCATAATAAGATCATAATACTTTTGAGCAATTGCTATAGACTCTACTGTTAGCATAGCCTCGTAAGTCATTCCTCTACCATTCTGCATTCCAAACTTAGATAATGATTGATTTAGTATTACATCCAATACATTTCTCATATGCGCTTCGCTACGATAATACTTATCTTCATCAGCTTCAGTAATATCTTTTGGACCAAGATTCTCAACATTGAATCCTAGAACTGCTCCATCATGAATAGCTTCTTTAATTGTATAACTATGCAGACAAGGACCATATAATTCTTCAGTAGTTTGAGCTAGATCGCCCTTTTGCTCATATTTATTTTCCTCGAAAATCGGAGTACCTGTAAACCCAAACCAGATTGAATTACTGAAAAACCTTTCTATATCTCTCTTAGTTTGTGGTGTTACCGCCCTGTGGCACTCATCTACTACAAATGCAACCTTTAACGACCTAATCTTGTTATATTCCCTTGAATCTTCTTTCAAACGACGGTTAATCATCACCTGCATCTTTTGCCTTGTTGTAACTATCATTTGACGATTATCATCAATAAGACGTTTTATTAAACTTCCTACATTCTCAGTATCGTCTACATCTATAGTATCGTTATCTGCATAAGACTGAAATGCCCCTTTCGTTTGCATATCAAGATCTTTACGATCAATAAGAAATATAGTCTTTTCAATAGATGGAATATCCATTAACAGATTTCTCGTTGCCTTATATGATGTCATAGTTTTACCAGAACCTGTTGTGTGCCAAATAAAACCAGACTGACCTCTTTTTGAAGCTGCTCGCATTGACTCTATAGCATGAATCTGATATGGTCTCAAAATCAACAGTTTCTTTTTATCATTATCTAAAACAGTATACTTTGTAACCATTTCATGAGCTTCTGGAATCTTTAATACTGCCTTAGCAAAATCAATATAGTCACATACAGGTATATTTTGATGATCTATCCAACCTGTTAAAAACTTTTTATTTAATTCGGTATCCCTTGCGGCAGAAAAATACTTTGTATCAACTGCATTGCTTACAACAAACATTTGCACATGCGAAAAAATACCGTGGAACTTTCCTTCAGCTATATATTTCTTTATCTGCCTATAACCATCCATATATGAATGTTCTTTGTTTTTTAATTCTATATGAATTAATGGAATACCATTTATAAGAAGTGTTACATCAAATCTTCTATCTCTGCTATGTTCATCATCCTCAGTTTTAAAAGCTTGATACTGATTTATAACCTCATATACACTAGATCCACCTGCAATATGTTCATTATTCATAACCACCAGATGCAAAGTTTCATTTCCTCGTTGAACATGAACGTATACCTTGCCATTTTCACCTACTAACCATTTTCCAGCATCATAAAACGATGCGTGAGACAAATCATTCTTTATCTTGGCAAACTCTGATTCACTCAATGGTATATCATTCAGCTTTGCTTTATTGTTTTGCTCTAAAATATATTTGAAATTGTCCCACAAAGCATCTTCCGTCCTTATATCAGGACGATATGTCCACTGAGACTCATCACTACACAGCTGATCAATCAATCTTTTTTCTAAAACCGATTCTAATTCTGCCATAAGCATCTATCCTTTCTGCGGAAACATATTTTGTAGCATAAACTTCTTTACTTCTTTTATCTCATCACACTTTCGCTGATGAAGGGTGATAAGGTTGTCGAGGTTGTCAAAATATTTGCCAAGCAACCTTTGTTCTTCTGTTGTTGGTAATGGAATCTCTATTTCCATGACCTTATTTTTTGAAATATTGTATCTTGATATTCCTTGCGCTAAAAAAACTATTTTCTTTCTGACTGTATCTGATCTTAGAACATAAGCCATAAAGTACGGATCTATATTGATGGTCGGTCTATACCCGAAACAAAAACTGTTCAAGTAGGTATTTTCAGTATTTTCAAGCCACACGCAGGACATTCCAACTTCTTCAGGCGTTTCTGAGGATGTCGTAAAAAATACATCTCCATACTTTACACTGTTTTGCGATTTATCAATTTCTACAGCCTCAACTTTTTCTATATCTGCAATTGGATTTGAAAATACATTCATGTAGGTAACAAATCTTGCGTCTCCATGTCCGAAGTCTTCTTTAGTTTTACCGGATAATCCAGTATATGTTTCTCCGCAATTACCAAGCTTACGCTGTTCCCAAGCGTCAGTAAATCCTTTAAATCTAATCTCTGGATATTCCTCTCCATTTTTCGGAAACATCTTTTGAAGCATATATTTTTTTAATTGTTTGGTCTCATCACACTTACGCTGATGAAGGGTGATAAGGTTGTCGAGTGTATTAAGATAAGCTGATATTTTTCTTTGTTCTTCTCTTGAAGAAGGCATATCAATGGTCACTTCATCAAAGAACGCCTTTGTATCTACATTTAATAATCCATGATTACGAGCACCTTCAGCGCATATCATTGTTATATCGCTATACCATTTCAGCGTATCGAAAAAGCACTCCAGGTAATCAGATTCCACATCTTCTGAACTGATTCCAAAGCATATATACAATGTCGATAAACAGCCTTGTTCATAAGCATTCAGACGTTTTATAGATCCATAGTCAAAACCATTTGAGTAACTTTTGTTATATGCAAATTCCCCCTTCTTTAGAAGATAATAATTTGACATATCTTTTGCTGCCACAACTTTATTAAAGAAATCCCTCTGATCAATAAGACCATACTGAGATGCAATCGTAAGCGGCAGATCTGATTCCTGATTCTTATTCTTTCGAGTTACCCTTTCGCAGATATCTCCCAACTTACGCTGTTCCCAAGCTTCCGTAAAACCTTTGAATCTTATATTAGGTGTATTCGACATGCTTACACCTCCTCAAAAACCTTTATAAATGCCTCAACAGCTTCCTTTGTCTCTTTATTACCAAACGTAAGATCTCCAAGCATCTTAATCAGACTATTATTTGCTTCTTTTATCGCTGCATTCGTATCTCTTATATTACTTGACAGCTGTTTTAAATCTATCTCTTCCTCTTCTTCACTTGTATCAACATATCTAGGAATATTCAAGTTATAGTCATTAGCCTTAATATCTTCAAAGGATGCCAGATAGGCTTCTTTATCTACAGTCTTTCTGTCATTGTATAATTCAAGCACTCTATCGATATGCTCATCCTTCATAACGTTCTGCTTCTTTTCCTTTTCAAACAGTTTAGAAGCATCAATAAACAGTACATCTCTACCATCTCTGTGTTTCTTTAATACCACAATACAAGTAGGTATTGACGTATTATAGAACATATTTGAAGGAAGACCTATGATTGCATATATAGAACCATTTTTGAGCAATGTTTCTCTTATAGAACCCTCTGCAGCACCTCTAAACAGTACTCCGTGAGGTAATACTATCGCCATAGTTCCTGTTGCCTTCAAATGATAAAATCCGTGCAGAAGAAATGCATAATCCGCTTTTGACTTTGGTGCCAGTTTACCGCCATAGTCCATGAATCTTTCATCCTGCTTAAATCCTTCTGCGGCAGACCATTTTGCTGAATATGGTGGATTCATTGTAACAGCATCAAACTCAGTTTCTTCATCAGTTGGCCAGTCTGCATCTAGTGTATCGCCATTTCTTAAATGCTGATTTTCCGGAAGAACTCCATGCAAGAACATATTCATCCTAGCAAGATTATAAGTTGATGGCATAAGTTCCTGACCATAGTATTTGATATAATCAGGCTCCTTTGAATAGTTTCTGCAGCTAAGCATCAGAGAACCTGAACCCATACAAGGATCATATACCTGAAGCCCTTTCTTGCTCTCTTGGCCGTTCATAGCTATTCTACAAAGTATCTGAGCTGGACCGTGAGGTGTATAGAACTCACCCGCTTTCTTTCCAGTTTCTGAAGCAAATTGGCCTATTAAATACTCATAAGCATTTCCTAACACATCTCCTTCAGCATGAATAAGATCTGCGCCATCAAGCACTTTAATTACGTCCGCAATTGTTGCACTCTGTTTCTGGTCACCTGTTCCAAGTCTATTAGAATATAAATCAACATCAGCAAAAAGACCGTTAAACAATTCATCTGATTCCTGAATTCTATTAAATGCAGCCTGAAGTTTTTCTCTGTTAAAGGAATTATTCTTAGCAGCATTTAACATATATACGTATGTCATTTCTGGATCAAGAGTATAATGCATTGAATCTCTTAATTCTTTTAGTAAATCTTCTGCATCACTGGTCTTCATTGCTGCCTCATACTCTTTTTGAGCATCCTCAAGAGTTTCAGGTTGCTCATCATTTAGTAAATCATAAGCTTTTGCAAGGTATGAATCCGATAAATATTTATAAAAAATCAATCCTAACAGATATGTCTTATATTCATTCGCATCCATCTTGTTTCTAAGT
>CACWGK010000021.1 GCA_902760415.1 uncultured Lachnospiraceae bacterium | reverse complement strand
AATGAAAACCAAATCTTCTTTCCAACGAATACAGTAAGAAACATAGCAAGCACTGTTCCAACTATTATAGCAACATATATAAGAACTCTTTTTATAATCTCTCTGTTTTCCTTTGTATCAAGTTTAGTTTTGTCCTCTGTCTCTTCATCCCCCTGAAGATACTTCTCAGCTTCGTCAGGCATTCCAGCATCGCTAAGCTCAGACTCATAATATTCTCCCCAGTCTGTTCTAGCCTTCTCATCTGTCTCCGTAACTACAAGTCCCCAGGACATATCTTCAGAAGACTCCTTTGTAGCCGTTGGCTCAAATGTCATCCAACCCATTCCATCTATATATGCTTCAACCCAGGCATGCGCATCCGTACTCATAACGAAGTCATTTCCACCCTCAAACAGATATCCATTTACATATCTTGCAGGAACCCCTGCATCTCTAAGCATTAAAACCATAGCCGATGCAAAATGAACACAGTAACCGCTCTTTGTATCGAAGAGGAAGCTCTCTATAAAGTTTTCGCTATCTCTTAAATCAACTGTAGTATCATAGTTATACTGTCTTAGATAGCTTTCGATGACTTTTGTCTTCTCGTAATCATTTGAACAGTTCTTCGTAAGTTCTGTAGCTAGATTACTTATCTTATCTGTAGACATAGAGGTATCAAGATACCGACTCATACTTTCCTTAAACTCTTCTGAGTTCATGCGAGAAACTGCCCTCTCATACTCCTCCTGAGACAGAAACTTCGATATATTTATCTTAAAGTTATCGAATACATAATCCTTTACCTCTATATAGCTATGAGTAGGCTTTCCCTCAGCCTCCTCCATAACTCTCTGGAAGTAAGGACTGGCGTAGTCAATTTCCATATACTGAAGCTTATAGCTAAAGCCCTTGCCCTCTCGCTTCTTCAGACCTGATTCCAGAGAATCGTCTATATTAATGAGGTTCGACGGTCTTATAATATCTTCAGTTCTCAGATATTCATACATAACCTCCGCACTCTCAATACGTGAAAAGCATTTTGCTTCCTTGTAGGATACATCCGCATCTATAAGTGCATTTATGTATAGAATAAACCAATCATTATAATCCGGAGTTATACTTTCCTTACCCTCAAGTCCCTCATTTGTTATGGTACTGTAATCTGCGCCCTTAAGATAAAGTGCCCTGCTAGTTCCTCCCATCTTAAGAAATGATAACTCTTTCCTCGACGCTTTCTGAATTGATCCATTCAACGTTCCAACACTTGAGTATCCACTATATGAGTTTCCAAAATCAAATATTCCGCTGACCCTGTAGCCTATCTCATTTCCGATACCATCTGCTATAGAAGCAACTCTATAATATATATCCTTTGCAGTAGTCCACTGAATCGGCTCATCCTTTATAGGTAGAAGCACTATAAAAAGAAGCGCAAGAGTCACAGCAAAACGGTAATCTATATCTGTCCTGATGCATCTAGCGATGCAGTAAAATGCACCAACAAGAAGACATACTATAGCAAAGCGATTATCCTGACCTGATGCGATAAATGCTGCAGAGTTTGCAGCAACAAATATAAGGAATAATATATATGTCAGATTCTTCGCCTCATATAACACTAAGAATAATATAAAGAGTACAACTCCAAGAGATAGTAGTATATTGATACTAAGTACCATATCTCTGGAGATAAGAAGCAGAACAATCGACATAAGAATCAGTCCCGGAATAACTAGTGCACGTCTCTTCATGAATTCAAATACGAGTATAATTCCCACGAAGAAGAAGACATAGCAGCCGTAGAAAAGCGGACTCAGCTCTGTCAACTGAGGTATAGCAGCAAGATCAAAGAAAGATATTAATGCCACTATAAGAATCTCTGGAAGCTTCATAACATAACTCTCAAAAGCTCCAGCCTTCTCATTCTCCATATCTTTAGTTTTGCTACTGGTTATCGTCATAATCCTTCTCTCTAAATATAACTATATTTCCAGCTTTTTTAGATACTTCTTCAAGCATTTCTTCTTCATGTCCAACAGCAGACTTACTGCCAACCTTTGTAAGAAGTTCCGTATAAAACTCATGGAACGTCTCAGGACTATCTATAACATATGACTTCACTCCCACATAATAATAGAAGATCATAAGAGGCTTCTGCTTCATTCCGAAGTACTCTGCTATAGATACAAGATACTCCAAATATCTATCTCTAAGTTTGATACTATCCAGTGTTCCGTCCATCAGTTCACTAATAAGTACCATACTGATCATCTCAGATTCCTGTTTCTCAGGTAACCTGACATACAGTTCCCGGGTTTTCGCATAGTTCTTCCAGTGAACCCGATTCAGACTGTCACCCTCCATATATTTTCTAACATCATTTCCCAAATGATTCTCAGGGGTACGGAGGCTGAAGAGATTTCCGTTCTTCTCGTCATGCATAAGTTTTTCGATTACATTTTCAGCCACATTTGTTATGACTGGAAGCACATGAACTCTTATAGGAATCTTCACCTTCTTCTTAAATCTAAGTATCCCAAAGATATCCTGCACTGTATAACCTTCAACTCCAGCATCATAACTACCTGCATAGCGGCAGATAATCTTCGCATCCACAGTCACCTTCTCGTGCGGAAGAAGTCTAAAAGACTCTACTGTGAAGTCCTCTGGAAAATGAGTTATATCCTCATTGTAATAGAAGGTAATATCTGATATCGGTATCGGGCCGGAATTCTCTATTACAAGCTGATAATCCTCAGCAGTGCCCTTCTGAATCAGCTTGCCCGTAGTCTCCTGATATACCTTCAGCGCCAGGAAGATATAGATTATATAGATAAATGATAATGGCAGATACAGAAGTACTGCATAAAAGAAAACATAGGAAAAAGTTCCTCCGCGACTACTTACATTTATAGTCGCTGCAACTAGCAGCGCTATATAAATAATCACAGGAACAAATCTCCTATGTAATATGTTCTTAACTTTATTAAATATATTGGTTTTCAATTATGAAGGTCTCTTTATCTTTTCTATAATATCAACTATTATCTGGAATCCAGTATATTTATTCATTCTTGACTCTGTTGTAAGCACCATTCTGTGAGGAAGTGTAATTCTCGACATGGCTATCACATCTTCAGGTATAACAAAGTCACGTCCAGCAACATATGCAGCAGCCTTAGATGCAGAGAGAAGATCCATCGATGCTCTAGGACTGAGACCATATTCCAGATTATCATTCTTTCTTGAGCTCTCGATAATACTGAGTGCATAATCTATCAACTCATCACTCATAATAACCTGGCTTACTTCTTTCTTCATTTCCAGAATATCAGCAGCCTTTACAACAGGTGAAAGCGACAGTTCCAGTTCACCAGCAAGATGTCTTCTGGCCATATCCCGCTCCATCTCTCTCTCAGGGTAGCCAATCGAAAGCTTCATCAGGAATCGGTCAAGTTCTGCTTCCGGAAGCATATAAGTTCCAATCTGCTCCACCGGATTCTCTGTAGCTATAACCATGAATAGCTCCGGAAGTTTAAAGGTCTCTCCATCGATAGTTACCTGATGCTCTTCCATAGCTTCCAGGAGAGCCGACTGTGACTTAGGCGACGCTCGGTTTATCTCATCCGCCAGAACTATCTCCTTATGAATCGGTCCTTTTACCACCTTAAAGCTCGACTCTTTTGCATCAAATATACTAGTACCTGTGATATCAGTAGGAAGTGTATCAGGTGTAAACTGAATACGTGAGAAACTCGCATCCACTGACTCAGCAAGTGCTTTCGCAAATGTGGTCTTTCCCACTCCAGGCACATCTTCTATAAGAATATGACCTCCAGAAAGCAGCGCAATTATTGCATTCTCTATAACCGCTGACTTTCCAACAAAGCGTTTCTCAATATTCTCCTTAATTTTGCTTATATTTTCCTGCATCTCTTACTCCTGTATGCATATCTTTATCTAATAATACAGCATAAGTACCATATCATGATTACAGTTCGTCACTATCGAGATCTATAGTAAATGGTCCATCATTTACAAGACTACAGCTCATATCTGCACCAAAGCTGCCCGTCTCAACCTTTATATCTTTTCCATCCGTACTTCCAAGAGCTCTGCAGCTATCTACTATATAATCATATATTTCCTCTGCATGTTCAGGTGAACCGGATCTTATAAATGAAGGACGATTACCCTTCTTGCAGTTAGCATATAGGGTAAACTGTGATACTAGTAATAAATCTCCGCCAACAGATGATATATCCAGATTCGTCTTACCATCTTCATCTGCGAAGATTCTAAGTCCCATCATTTTCTTAATCATCTTATCAGCTACTTCTTTAGTGTCATCTTCACATACACCTATCAGTACAAAGAAACCTTTGCCGATTTGTCCTATTACTTTACCTTCTACAGTGACAGAGCCTTTCGTCACTCTCTGTATAAGAAACTTCATAATATTTCCCTAAACCACGCCTTCTATAAGATTTAAAAACAAGTTTTATTAAATAAAGCGGTCATCCAAAATGACCGCTTTAACAATCACGATTATTTGGTGAGTAACCTCATGCTTTGCCATTTAGCTTCGCAATGATAGTAGGAAGTTCTGCATCTACCTTATCATTATCCAGCTGGCAGGTTCCTGCATTTGCATGACCACCACCGCCATATGAGAGACACAGCTCACCTATATTAAAGTTAGAGCTTCTGTTGATAATAGACTTACCAATCATTACAGCTGTATTCTGCTTCTTGAAGCCCCACGCAACGTGAACAGAGATTTCTACCTCAGGCCACATAGCGTAAACCATAAAACGATTTCCTGTATATATGATTTCTTCTTCTCTAAGGTCGATTACTGCAACCTTATCATGTATCTTAGTTATTCTCTCGAGCTGAGCCTTGAAAAGCTCCTGCTGTTCGAAGTACATATCTACTCTTTCCTTAACGTCAGGAAGTTCAAGAACCTGCTTGACATCATGATCAACACAGTAATCAATCAGTTCCATCATAAGATCATAGTTGGATATACGGAAGTTATGAAAACGTCCAAGTCCAGTACGTGCGTCCATCAGGAAGTTCATAAGAACCCAATCCGTAGGATGAAGAATCTCATCCTCTGTGAAGTCTGCACTATCACCCTTATCTACTGCAAGCATTATCTCTTCAGAGACTCTGGTGAACTTCCCCTTACCACCGTAGTAATCATAGACAACTCGCGCAGCCGACTTAGCATCACCATCGATTATATACTTACCTTCGTACTCTTCCTTCTTATTTCTGATAAGCTCACTCTCATGATGATCAAATGCAAGACCAACCCTCTTATCAAAAGGAAGATTCGTTGTGATATCATTTTCAGAAATATCTATCTTGCCATCCTGAACATCCTTAGGATGAACGAACTTTATATCATCAATCAGGTCTAGTTCCTTGAGAAGCATTGCACAAACAAGACCATCAAAATCACTTCTTGTAACAAGTCTCTTCTTCATAAAATGTAACCTCCCGTTCGATGTAAATATACCCCCATTCACGTCGTAACCAACTGCTAATATTTTATCATAATATCTACTGTTTTTGTATATAGGATTTTAAGCGAAAAATATTAAAAAGGTTTTGCTTCTTAAACCTTTTTAACCAGGAGTTCTACCACGAACCCATCATCGTTATAATACTCCATTCCACCGCCCTGCTTCTCCATATACCATTTAACAAGATAGAGTCCCAGACCATATCCTGACTTATCTTTAGTATCGGAACCACGGTAATACTTTTCTATAACAAGTGGAAGCTCACTTTCTGGAACTCCCGGACCATTGTCCCGAATCGTAACCTTGATAAATGAGTTCTTCTTTCTATCCTTCGACGGTATATCTTTTATCTCAGAAAAGGAAACATGTATATCAGTACCAGCATATTTATAGGAATTACCTACTACATTATCTATAACCTGGCTCATACGAAGCCTATCTATATAGACAAGGCACTCTGGTATATCATTATCAAGAATAACGTTACCATATTCCTTTAGGCTGCTGACATATTCCTGTATCTTTCTGGAATCAGTCTCCTCCGGCACAACACTTATCTCTTCCATATCATCAAGGTTAGCGCGGAACACGTTCTGTACCAGCTGTGATATGGTCTCACTCTTTGCCGAGATATAACCTGTCTTTTCCAGAAAATCCTTAATTTCAGATATATTCTCTGTTACATCAGCAGTATTATAATCCAACGAATTATAGCGGGTTGCATCCCGCTCCAGCTCATTAAGCTTTCGGTTAAGCTTCATTTCCAGGACTTCGCAGGTAGCCTGAATAGTTGCAACTGGAGTTTTCAGATCATGACTAAGTTCCGCTATCATCTCACGCTTAGCATGTTCTGCCGCCAGTTCTCTCTCCTTGGAAGATTTTAGCTCCTCTCGCATCAGGTCAAAGCTTTCTGTAAAGCCTTCAAACATATTACCCGGGTGCATCGGTATTATAGCGTCCAGATTGCCCTTAGCTATCTCTGTTGCGACCTGTTCCATTTTCTTGATTGGCTTAATCTGTGTTAGATATATAGCAAGTATTAAGAGGTAGCCCAACAAGAGAACTGCCAACCAGAAGATAATGCAATATCTAAGTAGCACTCTCTGAGACGACTCAACACCACTATTAATCTCGCTCCATATTTGCTTATATATCTCTAGTTCCTGATCATTATAGGTACCCACATCACTAAGTGTCATCCCATAGTTTCCAACAAAGTAAAGCATTGCAAGAAGGGCAACACCCATTAAAATTGTAAATATAATTATTACATGTTTAAAAAGTTTCATATCGTACCAATTTTATTCCTAAACCTTTATTACTTCAGTTCTAATATATATCCCGTTCCCCAGATTGTTTTTATATACTCCGGATTATTAGAATCTTTTTCGAGCTTCTCACGAAGTTTACGTATATGAACATTCAGAGTTCCATCAGAATAGAATGAATCGCCCCACACCTCGTCAAATAAAGTATCCTTTGTAACAATTGTATTCTTATGTTCATATAGGCATTTAAGAAGCGCGAATTCCTTTGCCTTGAGACTTATCCTTTCTCCCTTAAGGATTACAGACATGGTGGCCTCATCGATTCTCAGCACATCCGAAGAATCATCCAAATCTGATGCAGATTCATTTGCCTTCGAGAGCTCCTTCAGCTGTTCTACTTTCTTAAGGTTGATCTTAACCTTTGCAAGAAGAACCGACAAGCTATATGGCTTCTTTATATAATCATCGCCCCCTATGCTAAGTGCTATGAGAACATCATCGTCACTCTGTCTTGCACTGATGAAAAGTATTGGCAGCTGATACTGTTCTCTAACCTTCTTACAAACCTCAAAGCCTGAACCATCTCCCAGATTGATATCAAGTAATATCAGATCCACATCATTTTTTTCTATAAAATCATAACAAGACGCTGCAGAATCCACATACTCTGTTGATATATCAAACATCTGAAAATATTCAGCTGTCATCTTGGCTAGTTCTACTTCATCATCTACTATAAGACAATTATAATGCATATTGATAACCTCCAAAAAACGTGGCAGCGAGTCCACTGCCACGTTTAATTCTACATTATTTTATTAACTTTTTCACCTTAAGATTTTATTCCTCTGTTATCATCTCAACCGGATTAAGACCTCTAACCTTAAGACCTGAAGAAGCTGATGTAAGGAGTGCTATAACTACTATTCCAACAACTGTAAAAATCATATAGTATGGAGGAATGCTAAATGGTACATCCTTTATTACAAATAGTGAAAAAGCAGCTTTACAAGTGGAGGAACCTACAGAAGGTGCAAGTAGTGAACCTACAAGTGTTCCTACTATAATAGCAGGCATATTTGAAAGCATTATCTGTGATATAAGATTTCCGCTTGTCTGACCAAGAGCCTTGCTGATTCCCATTCCACGCCATTCACGGCTAATCTTTGCTCTAATAACAAGTGACTCTACAAAGATAACTACAATCATTGTGATCACTGAGATAATTATGCATATAAGCTTCATAGATACAGCCAAAGACTCCACTGTTGATTGCATCTGTTTATTTAAATCAAGTGTATTAAAGGAATAATCCTCATCCTTTTCAAGAGTTTTAAGTTCTTTAGTTATATCATCATATGATACGCCGTCATCCGCTGTTACATAGTACTGATACATCATTCCACCAGGTACTATTCTTTTAGCACCATCAATAGTCATTATGATAGTACGTCCCATACGTTCCATCCTCTGATTGGTACCTACGATAATAAACTCAGCCTCTTTATCAGCATATTCTATAGTTACAACATCACCTATCTTTACATTCAAATCCTTTACAACACCTGGAGTCACAAGGATTTCGTTATCTTTCTCAGGATATCTACCTTCCAAAAGAACTGTATTCTGAGTATTCTCGACGTCATCTACCGCATAGGTAAAAACTGCCTGCTCTTTTCCAGCATACTTAACATCGGGCTCGATACCGGCACTTGTAAGTACATTACTTACTCCATCTAACTTACTTAACTCATCAGATAACTTCTCATAATCCTGATTACCATTGCTATCCGCAATCATAGCTGTACCCATCTCAAAACCGAACATATTCAGCATTCCACTTGGATCCTTACCATAATTCTCCAGAAGGCCAAAACCCGTTAATGTTGAGATAGCAAGAATTGCTGCAATAAATACCATAAGTATATTTTTTCCAAGTCCACCAAATGTATCTTTTAATGACATAGTTAATGGGATTGGCAGTGGAGTTTTTTCAAATGAGAAGAAGTTCTTCTTAAAGTTATGATTGCTAATTCCACCTCGAAGAGCATCAAGAACTGTAATCTTCTTATATGCCCTGCTGATTACTCTTGCAACAAGTGAAAGTACCGCAACTACTAATACTAATGAGGCTACTGCAACACCACAATTAATAGGCTGATTCCATCTAAGACCTAGGATAGACGCTATTATATTGCCAAAGCTGTTAAATGTAAGTATCGCAACCACTATACCAAGGATACTTCCAATAATTCCTACCAATGCTATCTGCAAGGTAAGCGCCCATCTAAGCTCTGATACTGTATAACCACTGGCTTCAAGTATACCAGTATTCTTCATATTCTTCTGTATAAAGTTCTTTACACTGAAGGATATTACTACAATAGCTATTACAAGTATTAATACAGAAAATATAAGTATTATAGCTATTACTATGATAGGAATAAACTGTGAACCGCCTCTCATCATCTGCCAGTTAGCTAGCATATAATTGTTATAGCTCTTCTCCGGATGAAGCTCCGCTGCTTCTGATATCCCATCCTTAAAAACTGTTCCAATTTTACTTTCAATATCACTTGTAGCTAATTCTCCTGATTCAAGCTTAGTACTATCTACTCTACCTTTATGAGCTATAAATGATTTTGCAAGATTAGAATGATCATGGCTTAGTTCATCCATCATTTCCTGAGATATACATACACTATAAATTGTAAGATTCATCGTGGAGCAAAAGTATGGATCCTCAAGATAACCTGCTACAGTAAAATCATATGTATCATCTCCAAGCTTAAGCTGTATAACATCTCCCTCAGCAAAACTGTTATGCATATTGAAAGGAAGAAGAATATCATCCTTCTTATATTTTCCACCTGGCTCATTAACTTTCATGATATTCTTCTGAACATCAAAGCTTTCAGCCAGAAACTGATACTCCATATATTCCTTCTCGCCCTTTTTTCTATATTTACTATTAATATTAAGGCAAGGGGTCTGTTCATAACTTATGATATCGTCATTTTCTTCAAATGCTTTTTCCGCAGCTTCAGTCTCTTCTTCGCTATTACCACAGATAAGCATAACATGTGCGCCATTAATCGCCTCAAATCTATCATCAAGTACGCGACTTATTCCCAAAATAGCAGATGCACAGTCGAAAAGAAGAAATGATGCTATAAAAGTGAGAATCAGGAATGTGAACATATCACTCTTCTGCTTCTTCATATTATTTTTTGCAATCACAAATAATTTATACATTGTTTTCTCCTTAATCCAAATGCCTCATTCTATCTATCGGCATGGTTATTAGTTTAAAACTATCTGGCTTCTACCATCCCTGCTCCTGTAAGAAATCTTTAAGTTTACGGTGTCTTTCTAACGCCTGTTCCTGTGCCGGATTTGATTCATCCTTATAGTCTCCAAGATATGGTCCAAGGTCTAGCTCGTCCGAGATAACGCCATCTGAAAGATAAATGATTCTGTTTCCTCTTTCTGCCGCCTTTACTGTATGCGTTACCATTACTATGCTCTGTCCCTGATTATTAAGGTCTGTCATGATGTCCAGAACATTGGTTGTATTCTGTGAGTTAAGTGCACCCGTTGGCTCGTCTGCAAAAAGAACTTCAGGATCATTTATTACTCCTCTTACTACTGCAACTCTCTGCTGCATACCACCAGACATCTGTGTAGGAAACTTACGGCAGTCTGCTTCATTTATCTCGACCTTCGAAAGCAAATCCTTTGCTTTAGCTGCAAGCGCCTTACGATCCTTAGCCTTAAGAAGTCCGCTGACCATTACATTGTCGAGTGCGCTCATACTGTCATTCAGATAATTCTGCTGGAATACAAATCCTGCATGATATCTTCTAAAGAGTGCGAGTTTGTCATTTGAAAACTTCGATATCTCTATGCCATCACCACTCTTTGATCTAAGCTTCCTGTTTTCTTCATCCACATAGTAAGTAATAGTTCCTAGTGTCGGTCTATCCATTCCTGAAAGTGCATACAGCAGTGTACTCTTTCCTGATCCAGAGTTTCCCATGACTACTGTAAAGTCTCCCTTATATATGCTGAGAGTCAGATTCTTAAGCACATGCTGCTGAACTGATTCATTTGAAAATGTCTTTGATAAATCTTTTACTGTTAAGATTGCTTCCTTATTCATTCTATTCACCTTTCTTTCTCTTATTACAGAGTTTACGAAGTACTAAAAAACTTCCGTGTGTCTGTTGTTGATGATAATATACAACAACCACACACGGAAGTCTTAAAATGATTCTTCTATAATCCTTAATTGATTCTTAATTAATCTGCTACGCAGACTCTTTATCGATGTACGCTTAGGTAGCCTTGCTTCGCAAGTCTTTTCACAAGCAGTTACTCTGTTCCGTTCATGTATTCCTGGATTAGTTGCTGGTTTGCAGCTATATCTGGGACGAGTACGGCGCAGGAATGATGTAGCTCTGCATTTCCCCACTTGTTACAAGTCCTGATGCTAGTCTCATCATTCCAAATGTACCAAGATCGGTTGTGATACTAGGTGCAGCCTGACTTGCTACTTTATATCCTTTTATAAAGTGTCCATGCTTTACCTGGCTGACAACGCCTGATATTACCTTACGCTGCCTCTCTGTTCTATCCCAGTCTGAATTACCAACATATCTCATACGAGAGTAGCAAAGTATCTGGCTAGGTGTAAGTTCATTTTCACCCTCTGTAAGTGACCACTCCTCGTCGGATACATCATTATTAGATCCAAGTGCAGGATTCTCATTCATATACTGAGCTTCTTCTGCTGTAAGATCCATTTTGAGGGAACCGATTGCAGACATGGCATCAAGGAAGCCATTAAAATCTACCATCATGTTTCCATCAATTGTTATATCAAAGTTCTGCTCTATAGTCTGATCAAGAAGGTCGAAGCCACCATAAGCATATGCTGCATTCAGACGATTGCCGCCATATCCTGGGATATCTACATAAGTATCACGCATCAGAGATATCATGCACGCATTGTTAGTCTTCTGATTGATTGACAGAATTATCATTGAGTCTGAACGCTGTGACTCCTGTCCGTCTCTAGCATCCTGACCAACAAGCAGAATATTTACTATCTGATGCTTCATTGAATCTGGTCGCTTGGAAACTTCAGTATCTATCTTATTGAACTTTCGAGTAATATTCCATACTGCTCCACCAAAGGCAAGGAGAAGTATAAGAATTATAATGATTAGATTTCTAAAAAACTTTTTCACTGGATTCTTCTTTTTCTTCTGTGGTTTTTCTTTTCTGTGATTATCTTTCTTGCCTTTATTACTAGACTTATGATGATCATCTCTTCCGCGACCACCTCTGTCACGACTGTTCTTCTCTCGACTATCTCTGCCGGACTTTCTTCCACCACGAGTATCTTCTGAATACTCCTCATAGGCTTCATCATAATCATCATATTCGTCGTAATCATCATCGAAGCTTTCAAGATAATCTGTATCACTTACAGCCTGATCTGGATCATAAGTTCTCTTACGATGCTTTCTTGGCATAGGATTATGCACATACTGCTGTTCCTGAACGTACTGTTCCTGCTGAGCTGCTGCTCGCTGAGTTGCCTGCTGCGCTGCTACTTGCTGTTCATACATCTGCTGCTCATACGCTTGCTGAGCTGCCTGCTGCTGTGCATACTGCTGCTCCGTGTACTGCTCATACTGATTCTGCAGTGGATTTTGAATAAATGCAGAATCCGCCTCTGGAGAGTAATCCTCACCAACGCCCATCTGCTTTCTTCTCTCAAGCTCCTGTATACGACGAAGTTCTTCTAGCTGGAGCGCCTCCAACTCTTTCTTTCGTCTTATAGTTTCAGCCTGTATTCTCGCAAGTTCTTCATCTTCGTAACTCATTTAACTCTCTCCTAAGTAATTTCGACAAATTATTCTATAGTCCAGTATTATCAAAAAACCATCATACTGATAGGTAGCTGATTTTATAACTCAATCAGCTGCTTTGGCGACTTTGCCAGAGACTCGCATCCATCCTCGGTTATAAGAATCATGTCCTCTATTCTGACACCAAACTTCCCAGGAAGATATATTCCCGGCTCGTCAGTTTCTATCATATACGGCTTAACCAGAGATTCATCTCTTGTATTAAATGCTGGTGACTCATGTATATAGAGTCCTACTCCATGACCGAGACCGTGACCGAAATAGTCTCCATAGCCCTGTGCAGCTATATAATCACGGGCTATCTTATCTACATCCTTACATTTCATTCTTGGTCGCAGGTTTTCCAGAACCATCTGCTGCGCAGTAAGAACTATATTATAGACCTTCTTTTGTTCATCATTTGCTTTTCCGATACATACTGTACGAGTCATATCTGAACAGTATCCATTATATCTACAGCCGAAGTCCATAGTCAGGAAATCACCCATTTCCAACTTCTTCTCAGATGGTATCGCATGTGGCATAGATGAATTAATGCCAGAAGCGGCTATAGTGTCAAATGAGAAGCCTTCCGCTCCATGCTTCTTCATACTATACTCAAGCTCCGCTGCAACCTCGAGCTCTGTCATACCAGGCTTTAATATTCCCAGTATATCATCAAATGCCATATCGCCAATATGCTCGGCCTGCCTTAAGAGCTCTACTTCTTCAGGCGTTTTGATCTGTCTAGGAATCATTAACGCATCTCCAAGAGGCATAAATTCCGGCTGCTTTGTTAATCCCTCAGCAGAATTAAAGAATCCTATATAACGATGTAATGTAGAATATATAATGCTTTGATCTTCAAATCCTATAGTCGCTACATTTTCCTTACTTGCTATATCTGAGAGAATAGACTTCATCGGATTCTTCAGATTATACTCGATAACCTCGAAATCACTTTCCTTTTCAGCTGCTTCTGTATAACGTGAATCGACTATGAGCACATTTCTATGCGATGTCACTACTGCTGTACCCTCGCCGCCACGAAAGCCTGTATAGTATCTAAGACTATATGGATCAGTGATAAGAATCATATCCAGATTCTTATCATTTAGTATTCCTTTTAATTTATCTTTCATTTGTCTCGTCTCCCCTTCTAGTGATAGTGCATAAGCGCCAGAGGATAACCCCTGACGCTTAGAATAATCTTACTATATCGTAATAAACTCTGGCTTTACGAACTCCACTCCATTTGCAAGCATTTCGCCAATAAAGAGTTTGTAGTATTCTGGTACTAACTCCTCTGTAATATCATGTGTATGAATAAGAACTATATGATGAGAACCATCCACCAGAAGTCCCTCACCATTATCCGGATCTATATAGTGGATTCTATCCATTACATCTTCCTTTGTGAAGCCTGTATCTTCACGTATGTTCCACTCCATGAGATCGAAGGTCCACACGGTATCTATATCCTTGTCAAAGCCTGCATTTTTCCAGGAGTCAAATGATATCTTAGTATCGTCAACCTTATCGAAGCCCTTCTCCTTAAGATACTTCTGAAGCGCATCCTTCTTGTCGCCGCCCTTATCTCCATATGGAAATCTAAACGGTCTATACTTTCTCTCTACTCCAGCTGCCGCATAGAGCCTGTCGAGAATAGCTTCATTTTTCTCAATCTCTTCTATACACTCATCATAAGAGATTTCTGAAAAATGAGGATGTGAGTAGCTATGATTTCCTACTATAATCCCAGCCTTTAAAGCATATACAGCATTATCGAAGAAAGCCTCTATATTCTCACCCCAGCCAAACATAATCGCAGGGATATTCTTCTCTACTATATAATCAACCACCGCTGGAGTATTTGCTGATGCTATATCATCTATTGTAAGCAAAGCCTTTATCATAATTGCTCCACCCTTTCTATTTCTATATACTCTTCAATACTTAGTATCAAAAAACTACTACCTTTTATTTCATCATACTAAGAGAGATTTTTCAAGAAAAAAGTATGATTTACCTAGTATTTATATCTACTTTTTTCAGGCAAAATATATTAGAATGAGGACTATGGATTTATGATGTATTATGTGGAGGTTACAAATGAATAAACAGATTAAGTTCGATATAAAAAACAGGGTGGATTTTAAGAACAACATAGACAGCTGTATTGGTACAGGCCGTCTGGGACTTGCTCTTACTGAGGAATATCTGAAGGAGCTTGAGTTCGTTCAGGAGGAGATTGGATTCAAGTTTATTCGCGGACATGGTATATTCCACGATGATCTCTCTATCTACCATGAGTATGAAGAAGACGGGGAGATAAAGCTCGAATATAACTATACTTATCTCTTTAGAATAATCGATAGATTTATAGAGCTTGGTATCAGACCATATCTCGAACTCAGCTTTATGCCATCTCAGCTCGCAAAGGGTACACAGACTCTCTTTCATTGGAAGGCTAACACTACTCCTCCAAAGGAGTATCGTCTATGGAATCGAATGGTAGTCGCGCTTCTTAAAAATCTTCGCGCTCGATACGGCGAAGAGGTTCTAGACTGGCCTATCGAGGTATGGAATGAGCCTAACCTTCCAGGTTTCTGGTTTAAGGGCGATATGGATGAGTACTTCAAACTTTTCAAAGAAACATACACAGCTATCAAGGAATACGACAGTCGTTTCAAGGTTGGTGGACCAGCTATATGTGGTGTAAATGAGGACGAATGGACCAGAGAATTTCTATCTTTCTGTAAAAGATTCAACATTAAGCCAGACAACATAACCAGACACCACTACACGGTTGAGTTTCCAGAAACTGTCGGTCATTACGACTATTCCAAGCTTGAAGACTCCAATATGAGAATAGCCAACCTTCAGGCCACTAGAGATCTTGTCGATTCATTTGAAGAGTTTAAGGGTACGCCGATTCATATAACAGAGTTCAGTACTTCTTATACTCCACGAGGAGTCATCCATGATACCAATATAAATGCAGCTTTCCTTGCCCACCAGCTCTCCCACCTCGGTGATATGAACGAAGTATACTCCTACTGGACCTTCGGAGATGTATTCGAGGAGAAAGGAGTTCCGAGATCTCTCTTCCACGGTGGATTCGGACTCGTAGCTGAAGGAAATATTCCAAAGCCTACATTCTGGATATTCTCATTTTATAAGCAACTCAAGAACTTCAGTGATGTATGCGTAAATCGCGATGAAAACTCTATCATCCTAAAATCAGATTCTGGTTATGCCGGAATCCTATGGAATAAAGACGAGGAAGACTTCTCTGCAGATATCACTCTTCCTTTTGAAGATGGAAATGAAAAACTTGAATATACTCTCATTACAAAGACCGTTGATGAGGAGTGCTGCAATCCGCTAAAACTGTGGCACGATATAGGTGAGCCACCATATCCGACAAAAGAGCAGATTAAGTTTTTGAAGAGCGGTGCTTATCCACTCGTACGAAGCGATATAAAAAGAATCGAAGATTCAAAGATTGACATATCTCTCGATGTTCATAAACATGGCATCGTATACTTTGAACTAAGAAAGCGCGTATTCACACCAGACCGCGGTTATAACTACGATAAAGTAATAACAGCACATAACAAATAAAAAAATGAGTCACCTTTACGTCCGACGTAAAGGTGACTCATTTTTAAATCTATAAAAGTACAAGCTCGAAATCTTTTCCATTCTTTCCAAAATCTACGAGAAATGCATGTCTACCCTGATATGCTCTTGTAGTAAATGCTGAAGAATAACTTGTTCTATATGTTGTTCCGTCCTCTGTTGTTAAAGTAACATTTGAATTGTTAAGTAATCCAATTCTATTAACTGATACTTCACTAAGAACACAATCAACAAGTGACATCTTTGATCTATAGAAGTTGATGAGCGATGAGATTGTCTTAACCACTGACTTCGTAAATATATAGATCAGATATAATAAGAACAAATCACATATTATTGTAAATAAATCAAAGTGATTAACTACTGTGAAAACCACAAGTGATATAATCATAAGATCAAATGCTAATACCAATAATGTTATTAGGATCTCTCTTATCACAAATCTACTCTTAATTGTTGATACATCTTCTTTACTAGGATTACGCCATTTCATATAAATACCTCCCTTGCATGTGTTATTAAGTAACGGACGTTTTCTATGGCTTAATAATATTACAAAGGTAACGTATATTACATGAATAAAAAAAAGAAAAAAAATGTTCTATTTCTCTAAAAGAGCGAATTAAGCCTCTACCACAATATCAGCATACTTACTTCCAACAACTTTTACGAGATCTTCTGGAGAGAGTTCAACCTGATATCCTACCTTTCCAGCACTCACATACATCTTCTCATAATCTGCTGCTGAATTATGAATAAATGTAGGAAATCTCTTCTTCATTCCAACAGGAGAACATCCTCCATGCACATATCCTGTAAGTGGGAGCAATTCCTTCTGCTTGATCATGCTCACTGCTTTTTCTCCAGCTGCCTTAGCTGCTTTCTTAAGGTCAAGTTCTTCATTTACTGGTACTACAAAAACATAGTACTGTCCCGACTTCGCCTGAGTTACAAGAGTTTTAAATACCTTATCCGGATTTTCTCCAAGTATTCCAGCGATTTCTTCGCCTGTCATAGTTGCATCCGGTTCATACTCATGACTTGTATATTTTATCTTCTTGCTGTCTAGGACACGCATTACATTTGTTTTTTCCATCTGTCAAAATCCTTTATATTTTTGCTATATTTGCTAAATGTTTGCTTTGCTTACTATAGAATTAATATTCAAATGTATCTGGATGTTCTCCTGACCATCCCGCCTCCGGAATACAGGATAGATACGATACCTCTTCTTCAGTAAGGCTGAAATCGAATATATTCATATTTTCCTTCATACGATCCAGTCTTGAAGCCTTAGGAATCACAGGTATCTCCCTCTGAATAAGGAAGTTAAGCAGTATCTGTGCAGGTGATTTTCCGTACTTTTCACTAAGTTTTAGAATACGCTCATCTCCCAGCATTTTCGCTCTTCCAAGAGGACTCCACGCCTGTGGAACTATTCCTTCTTTGCGGAGAAATGCAAGGGTATACTCCTGCATATATCCAACATGCAGTTCTAGCTGATCCACCATTGGCTTAATACGCACTGCCTCAAGGAATGGTGCCAAATGATGCGGCAGGAAGTTTGATACACCGATAGCCTTTACTCTTCCTTCATCATATAATTCTTCGAGAACCTTCCAAGCTGCTACTGCCTTTTCAAACCATTTCTCATCCTTTACGCTAGCCCTTGGCCAATGAAGCAGGAACATATCAAGATAATCAGTTCTAAGCTTCTCACAGGACTGTTCAAAAGACTCTCTTGTCTCCTTCGTTCCAAACATCGTAGGCCACACCTTACTGCAGATAAATATATCATTTCTGGAAATTCCTGAATCTGATATAGCCTCTCCTATAGCATCCTCATTATAGTAAAAGCTTGCTGTATCGATATATCTATATCCAGCTTCAAGCGCTTCTAAAATGACCTGCTTTCCGCCCTTCTCAGTCGATAGATATGAGCCATATCCAACCATAGGAATCTTTACATTATTACTTAGCAATATTTCTTTCATACTTTTACCCTCATTTAATACAACATTCAAAAAGGTAACTGCCTCTATTATATAGAAGCAGTTACCTTTACACAATTACAGATTTAGTCCTGTTGCCTCATCACAACCAAGTACTATATTCATACACTGCATTGCAGCACCAGAAGCACCCTTTCCGAGGTTATCAAATCGGCTAGCTACGATAACTCTGTCTTCATTTCCTGTAACGAAGATTTCCATTCCATCCCAGCCAGCACATGCATCTGAGTAGAGGGCTCCACCTGCTTCTACATCAGCACCAAATGGCATAACTTTGATGAACTTCTCACCCTTATAATACTCAGCTATATAGTCGCGGATTTCTTCAGGTGTCTTCTTCTGCTTTAACATATCTGTATAAAGTGGAATCTGAACTATCATTCCACTGTGATAATTTGTTGTCATAGGACAGAAAAGAGGTTCTTTATCGAGTCCTGTGATAATCTTCATTTCTTTTAAATGCTTATGTGTCTGACCCCAAGCATACATTCTTGCGGAATCAAACTTTGCATCGCGGCCTTCCTCTTCATACTGAGCTATCAGCTTCTTTCCGCCGCCGCTGTAGCCTGAGACAGCAAAGATAGACAGTGGATAGTCCTTAGGCAGAATGTCGCCCTTAACCAGTGGATACGCAAGTCCTATAAATCCACTAGCATAGCAGCCAGGAACTGCGATACGTTTTCCAGTCTTAACTGCCTCTCTATGCTCCTTTGAAAGCTCTGGGAAACCATATGCCCAGCCTTCAGAAGTACGATGTGCAGTAGATGTATCTAAGATTACTGTATCTGGATTGTCACACATTTCAACTGCTTCTATAGCTGCAGCGTCTGGAAGACAGAGAAATGTTATATCTGAAGCATTTATCAAGCGTCTTCGCTCTTCCGGATCCTTTCTAAGTTCAGGACTGATAGCAAGTATCTCTATATCATCCCTCTTAGAAAATCTTTCATGAATACGTAGTCCCGTAGTTCCTTCACTTCCGTCGATAAATACTTTTGTTTTCATCAATCTATTACTCCTTACAATAAATGATTTAATAAGTTCTAGTTTTACCACACACCCTCGTAATATTCAAGAGTTTTATTGTAATTAGTGCTTTTGAGTAAATCTAAAACTTTCGGAAGAATGCTACCATATCATCATTTGCTTCCTGTCCAACCTTATTCCTCATATCAACATGGAATACATGGCCAGTATCTTTGTTACCGTATATTTTCGATTTACATTTAACTCCTCTGCTTCGAAGCAGCTCCTCCATCGGTTCACATTTATCCTTTAGGAAATCACCCTTCGCAGAGAAAATGTAGACTGGCGGATAATCCTTCGTAATGTAATCTAGGATATCCAGCTTCTCGCCGTACTTTTCTATAGAAGAACCCAGGTAATCCTTTAAAGTTCCCTTTAGCCCAGTTGTTTCCAGCTCTTCTCGAAGATCATATAGACCGCAGCAGAGTCCGAGGGCTCTAATCTTAATCTTCGGTTTTCTAAAGTCCATTATCTTTCTGTATTCAGGACTCGAATATATCACTCCGTACTGACTCGCCAGCTGCGCCCCAGCAGAATCCCCTACAAGATAGACATTGTCTAGGTCAATCGGATAATCCTTCTCATTCTTAAGAAGCCAGAGTATTACCCTCTCAAGATCCTCAAGTGGGGCAGGAAACTTATATTTTGGAGCAAGTCTGTAGTTGAAGTTCACTACAGCAAATCCCTTCTCGGCAAGATGAGCTGCGTAGAACTGATACACTTCCTTTGTACCATATACATAGCCGCCGCCGTGTATACTTATGATCACTGGATACTTCTTCCTAGGCTTTGCCTCAATCGGCCAACAGATATCAAGTTCATGATACTTCTTATTGCGTCCGTATCTTATATCTCTAACATACTCAACATCATCTGGAATCGTAAGTCCTGCATCCCTCTTCTTATCTGCCTTCTCGCACATTTTGATAAATATATAACCTGCTAACGACATGTTTCTCCCCCCCTCTACTTCTGCGATATTCTCTATAGCTTCATTTATGATATAAATGAAGCCAACAGTAACATCATCATTCTACCATAAGCATCCAGATTCCGAAACATATCTTCACCAGACTATCTGCCACAAGTATTGCTACTACAGGAACAGCGCTAAGCGTGTATCCTACGATAGCTATCATAGAGCAAATAATTCCGAGTACTATCATAGAACGTCCATGTACAAAAAAGAAACTTAGGAAATGTATTCCTGTTGCAAGAGTAACTCCAAGCCATATCATTTTCCAATTCCAGCTAGGGATAAAGGGACCAGCTATACAGAACATCAGTACAAAAAGCAGCGCGATACCAGCATAAATCATCTTAATCTGAAATGGGCTGGCAGGTCCCTTCGACAGTTTACTTCTCACTTTGCGATTCACATTTGCTATAAAAAAGCTCACATAATAACCCGCGAGAAAAATGAATGGATTTACGATAAACTTGCCACCGAAGATTATCGATATCAGTAGCACTGCTCCTACAAGCACGAGCCACAAGCCGCATGATTTTTTGTTGTTAAACTCAAGCTCAGATATAATCTCTTTTAGCGACTTCTTACCCTTTACAGTTGTATCAATAACCATGTTCTCATATTTCATCAATTATAATCCTCCACTTCGTCAATTGATGTACACATAATAACGAAAGTAGAGGTTGTTGTATCAGTTATCCAGTTAAGTGGCAGATATTAAAAGGTAAGATGCATTCTGATAAAATATTCATTGCAAACTATATATCATGTTGCTATAATCTAGCTCCTGGGTGTTACCATTCACGGTAGGTCGGTTGCCCTTCTTCCAGAGAGATTAAAAGCTCTGTTAGCAGTAAGCTTAGAAACCACTTTTTCAAGTGGAATATATTCGAAGGGAGGAAGTAACTTGTATGAATGTTATTCAAGTTGTTTATTATTCTGTAATGATAGCTTCCGTATTATGCGGAGCAGCATTCAAGATAGGCTATGAACTGGGCAAAAACAGTTCACAAGCTAATAAGCGAAATGATCGCATTAATACAAAAAAGTAACTGCCCTAAGCCTCAGAAACTTTGGCAGTTACTTTTTGTAACAAGCTAAATTATTCAGGGGCAACCGTCTATCGGTAATGCCCTTTTCATTTATTATATTAGCATTACGACAATTTAGTGTCAATATAGAATAGTTTAGCGAATATGACATAAATGATTCGGTGCGACAGGATTCGAACCTGCGACCTCCTCGTCCCGAACGAGGCGCTCTACCAAGCTGAGCCACGCACCGTAACCACAAAAAGAACAGTTATTGTTCTTTTAGTTCTTTTTTGTTGCTATACATTTCACTATCGGCTTTTTCAAAGACGGATGCTAGATTTGTATCTGTTGATGAGTCGAAGTCTGCGATACCGCTTGCTACCACAACTTTTTCTTCTTCTTTGTTGATAAGAACCTGTGTACGGAGCTCGCCCAGAAGTGATGAACGATTCTCGAAGTCTTCCCCTTTCAGGATTACTACGAACTCATCTCCACCTATACGGTATACAGGGCTGTGCTTGAATACACGGCATATCATCATACATGCTTCGCGGATAAGTTCGTCGCCGGCCTTGTGGCCCTTTGTATCATTTATTATCTTTAGATTGTTGACGTCACAGACGACTACAGCAAACTCTTTGTTAGTACCTGCGGAGATTTTATCATTTAGCTCGTTCTCCATGATTGTGTAGGAATTCTTGTTCTTAACACCCGTAAGTGCATCGCGGTTTGCCATATTCATTACAGTATCAATACGCTGCTTATACTCTTCTTCTCGCTGCATTGACTCATTTATGTTCATGACACCAACTACGATGTGCTTGTTATCATCTCTTGGTTTAACGGCGCGCAGATTCACATACTGTGGTTCACCATCGATTATAAGTCGGTATGTGATAGAGAAGATTTTCTTATCACGGATTACACTAAGAAGGTTGCTCTTATCCATGGCTGACGCCATCATAGGATAATCATCAACATATATATCGCGAACCATGTTACGCTGTGTCTCCGCAAAGAAATCGAAGCCGTGGTGTCCGATATCCAGCTTGCTATAGGAATCGCTAGTACTGAACTCCTCGAACTCATTCGTCTCAATATCAACGTAGTAGAGAACCTCATATCGAGAAGCAAGTGCCTTAGCTATCTTGCCAAAGACTTCTCCCTGTTCAGCAGCAGCAAGAGCTTTCTTATGAGCCTTGGTTTCGACATCGACATTTTTTACACCTATTACTATATACTTGTCATCCGTTCCGATGCCCTTTGTCGCCTTAAGACTGTAATAGACAGGCTTGCCATTCTTGATCAGGCGATAGTTTAGATGGAAGGTCTCATCCTTACGGAATATCTCGTAAAGCTTCTGCTTGTTGATGTAGGAACGGAAATGTTCTCTATCATCCTTATGAACAAGCTTTTCTGTATTGACTATGGTATCCTTGAAGAAATCTTTTCCAGAGGAAATGATAGTTAACCCATCCTCTTTTTCTTCAATCTGTCCCATAAGACTGTATTCATTGTAACTATTATCTCTTGTATTTATATAATATACGCTCTCATAATCGCCAGCGAGAGAAGTTGCTATCTGTGAAAATGTCTTTCTCTCCTCCTGACTCTTGCTACTATACTGAAGCATGAGAATATATAATGCGATAATTTCAAAAAGCGCAACCAAAAAGAGCACTAGAGCCATAGCCCTGTATCCCATCTCACGCATCACCGCACTACATATAAATATCAATATACTTGCTATCAGCGATAGCCTAGTCTTAGCTTCATCTTTCATACGTACAACCCTTTACTACCTTCACTTTTTAAAGATGAATTATAAACTTTGATCAAGTATCTTCATTACAAAGCTTGTATTTTCTCTAAGAATCTTCTCTGTCTCTGGAGTTCTGGTTCCCATGGTTGCGAAGGCATGAAATGTGCCTTTCATCTGAACCATTTTGACAGTAGTTCCTGCCGCTCTGCATTTTCGGTAAATAGCCATAGAATCTGCAAAGAGCGTCTCATTATAGTCACAGGTAAGGAAGATAGGCGGCATACCTTCAAAATTGCCATAAAATGGAGATATATAAGGATTGCTTGGGTCCGTATCGCCTGCATATGCGATTCGCATCGGTTCGATAAATCCTTCCTTCACTGTAAAGTCATCTATCTCATGCTGAGTTCTGTCAAGCGCCCCTGTAAAGTCCACAAGCGGGCTATGTGCCAGGACAGCCGCTATGCTTCGTCTACCTCTATCGCGCGCCTTTAGTGCAAGTGCCAGACTTAGATTGCCTCCCGCGCTTTCCCCAGCTAGAATTATCTTTGAATCAGGATACTTTTTTCTTATCACACGAAGTATGTTATAGCAGTCTTCCAGCCCATCCGGGAACTTATTTTCCGGTGATAGTCTGTATTCCGCTGAAATGACTCTAAAGCCCGTATAAGCAGCTAGCATGGAACAATATGCTCTGGAAGCAGAGGCAGAACCGGATACAAATCCACCGCCATGGATATAGAGGATTACCGCTGTATCCTCTACTGCTTCAGGAAGAAGTAACTCAGACACTGTCCCTCCTATAGGAACTCTATAGCCTTTAACTCCCTTCTCCTTTGGAAGAAATGTATAACCAAGATTTGGAGCCTTGCGAGCCTTGGACCAATCTATGGTCAGCATATTTTCGTCAAACTCCCTGCCCTTAGTCAGGAGCTTAACCATGTTTTTGTTTTTCTTCATTTCCTTGCTTGAGGCCGTTCTAACTGCAATAGGCATAGTCACATTCTCTTTTCTTAGAAATCGTATAAACTCGCATATTAAGTATATCACCCACCCCCTTCTTTCTCAACCCAAAACATACTAAAAAGGCCCCTCAACTTGAGGGACCTTTCTATAACTAAATAGTTGATATACGAGGCGTGATATCTTCAAGTACATCTAACAAGATACGAACTGTATCAAGCGATGTGAAGATTGTAACACCGTTCATTATAGCAGAACGTCTTATCTCTGCACCATCCACATAGTGAATACCAGATAGTATTGCACGTGTATTAATAATGTAGCTAACATATCCAGCTTCGATAGAACGAATAACTTCATCACTACCGTCACTCAGTTTTCCACGAATACGTGTTCTGATTCCATGTTCCTTCAAGAACTCACCTGTTCCTACAGTTGCCTCGATGTTGAAACCTAGCTCATAGAAACGTCTAACAAGTGGAAGAGCCTCTTCCTTATCCTCGTCAGCAAGAGTAACCATAACTGTTCCGTACTCTTTCATCTTGATTCCACTGGCCTGAAGTGCCTTGTAGAATGCTCTCTTCAGACTACGGTCATAACCGATTGCTTCACCTGTAGATTTCATTTCTGGTGAAAGATATGGATCCATTCCGTTAAGCTTCGCAAATGAGAATGCAGGAGTCTTTACGTACCACTTCTTAGCCTTCTTCATCTCGCCGGCATCCTCGATACCAAGAAGCTTCAGACCGCCCTCTGGAGCAATACCTGTGAAGCCCTGCTCTGCAAGACTGTGTCCCAGCATTACCTTAGTAGCAATATCTACTAAGCTATATCCGGTTGACTTTGAAAGGAATGGAACACTTCGTGAAGCTCTAGGATTAACCTCAATGATATATACATTATCTTCCTTATCTACGATGAACTGTATATTAAAGAGACCTACGATACCAATTCCAAGTCCAAGCTTGTTTGTGTAATCAGTAATGGTTTCCTTAACTTTCTCTGAGATTGAATATGGAGGATATACACTAGTACTATCTCCAGAATGTACACCTGTTCTTTCAACAAGCTCCATGATGCCTGGAAGGAATACTGTCTCACCATCACATATAGCATCGACCTCTACTTCCTTACCTACGATATACTTATCAACAAGTACAGGTCTATCTTCGTCAACTTCAACCGCTGTTTTAAGATAGTGACGGAGCATTTCCTCATTTGCAACTATCTCCATAGCACGTCCACCAAGTACAAAGCTTGGACGTACAAGAACTGGATATCCGATCCTTTCAGCAGCTTTAACTCCGCTCTCTATATCTGTAACTGCAACTCCCTTTGGATGAGGAATCTCAAGGGATTCGATAACGCTTTCAAATGCATCTCTATCCTCTGCTCTAAAGATAGCCTCGCAGCTTGTTCCGATAATCTTTACGCCCTTCTTCTCAAGTGGTTCTGCAAGATTGACTGCTGTCTGGCCACCTAAGGAAGTTATAACTCCTTCAGGCTTCTCAAGATCGATGATATTCATTATATCCTCGACTGTAAGAGGCTCAAAGTAGAGCTTATCTGATATAGTATAGTCAGTTGATACTGTCTCTGGGTTATTATTTATTACTATAGCTTCGTAGCCCATCTCGTGAATGGTCTTTACCGCATGTACTGTTGAGTAGTCGAACTCGACACCCTGACCGATTCTGATAGGACCAGAACCAAGTACGATTATCTTCTTATTCTCTGATACGATAGACTCATTTTCATCTTCATATGTTGAATAGAAGTATGGAACATAGCTCTCGAACTCGCTAGCGCAAGTATCGATCATCTTATAAACTGGCTTAACTCCAAGCTCGCGTCTGAGGCTCAGTATATCGTCCTCTGAAGCGCCTGTAAGTTCAGCAATATATGAATCTGAGAAGCCCATCTTCTTAGCGTCGTACAGCGTATTCTTATCAAGAATCTTAGTCAGACCTTCGCTCTTATACTGATTAGCGCGCTCCTCTATCTTCTTCTCAAAATCAACGATATTCTTGATCTTATCCAGGAAGAACATGTCGATACGTGTCTTGTTATAGATTACCTGAAGGTCTACTCCAAGCCATATAAGCTGAGACAGTGCATAGATACGGTCATCTGTTCCGTCCTCAACATACTTAAGAAGCTTGTCGATAGCTTCCTTCTTTGCTTCCTTGCTATCTGTCTTATCTGAAAGGCTCTTTACATCGAACTTCTCCAAATGAATATGGTTCTTGCCATCTTCAAGTGAACGAATAGCCTTAAGAAGACTCTCCTCAGCACTACGGCCGATACTCATAGTTTCTCCCGTTGCCTTCATCTGTGTTGAGAGTACATTTGAAGCAAGCGTAAACTTATCAAATGGGAATCTAGGCATCTTTGTTACAACGTAGTCAAGTGTTGGCTCGAAGCAGGCTGGTGTATTGGCAAGCTTTATCTCGTCAAGATTCATACCTACTGCTATCTTCGCAGATACTCTGGCGATAGGATAGCCGCTGGCCTTTGATGCAAGCGCTGATGAACGTGATACTCTAGGATTAACTTCTATTACATAGTAACTAAATGATTCTGGATCAAGCGCGAACTGACAGTTACAGCCGCCCTCTACTCCAAGTGCTCTGATGATTCTAAGAGCACTATCACGGAGCATATGATACTCCTTGTTAGTAAGTGTCTGGCTAGGTGCCACAACTATAGAATCTCCTGTGTGGATACCAACAGGATCCAGATTCTCCATATTACAAACTACGAGAGCTGTATCGTTAGCATCTCGCATTACTTCGTATTCTATCTCCTTGTAGCCCTTAATGCTCTTCTCTACAAGTACCTGATGAACTGGTGAAAGCGCAAGCGCATTTTTCATCATTTCTGCCATCTCTTCTGGATTATCAGCAAATCCACCACCAGTACCACCAAGGGTAAATGCAGGACGAAGGATTACAGGATATCCAATCTTTTCTGCCGCCTCAAGTCCTTCTTCGACTGTATATGTAATCTCTGATGGAACAACTGGCTCCCCCAGTCTCTCACAGAGCTCTTTGAACTCTTCTCTATCCTCAGCACATTTGATAGAAGCTGCATCCGTTCCGAGAAGTTCAATCTCGCACTCACGAAGTACGCCTTTATCATTTAACTGCATCGCAAGGTTAAGGCCTGTCTGACCTCCGATTCCAGGAACTATTGCATCTGGTCTCTCATAACGACATATACGCGCAAGATATTCCAGAGTAAGCGGCTCCATATATACCTTATCTGCAATCATAGTATCAGTCATAATGGTTGCAGGATTTGAGTTTGCAAGGATAACCTCGTAGCCTTCCTCCTTAAGAGCGAGACAAGCCTGAGTTCCAGCATAGTCGAACTCTGCTGCCTGACCGATAACGATAGGGCCTGATCCGATCACAAGTATTTTGTGTAAATCTGTTCTTTTTGGCATTACTATTTCTCCATATTTGAAATGAATCTATCGAATAGGTACGTACTGTCCTGTGGACCTGGTGCACTCTCTGGGTGATACTGTACTGAGAATACCTTTCCATCTTCTGATGCAAGGCCTTCTACTGTGTTATCAAGCAGATTAATATGTGATACCTTTAGTCCTGTTCCTTCTATAGTAGAATCATCTACAGCATAGCTGTGATTCTGACTAGTTATCTCTATCTTTCCTGTAGCAAGATCCTTTACAGGATGATTACCACCACGATGTCCAAACTTGAGCTTATATGTCTTTGCGCCATAAGAAAGAGCTATGAGCTGATGTCCCAGACAGATTCCGAACATTGGAAGCTCACCCTTAAGTGCCTTAAGAGTTTCGATAACCTCTGGAACATCCTCTGGATCTCCAGGACCATTAGATATAAAGAGTCCGTTAGGATTCATTTTCATAATCTCTTCAGCTGGAGTATCGTAAGGAACTACTGTTACATTGCAGCCATGCGCATTAAGCTCACGGACAATATTCATCTTCATTCCGCAGTCTATAGCAACTACGTTGTACTTCGGATTTGATGTACGAGCATACCATCTCTTCTTAGAACTGCATCTCTTTACCTGATCACGTCTTAGTTCAGTGTCAGCAAGCTTCTTCAAGCCTTCTTCAAGACTTGTATCGATTCCTGTTATAAGAACCTTTCTTGAACCATGATCTCTGATGCTTCGAACAAGCTTTCTTGTATCTACACCATAGATTCCTGGAACCTCTGAATCTTCGAGAAGTTCAGACAGAGTTCTTGTAAAACGGAAGTTAGATGGAGACTCATTTATCTCTCTTACTATAAGAGCTCCGAGATTAATCATCTTACTCTCGAAGTCCTCGTCTGTTATTCCGTAATTACCGATCAGTGGATAGGACATTACTATCGCCTGATCTGTGTACGATGGATCAGATATTATCTCCTGGTAGCCAACCATAGATGTGTTGAAGACAATCTCGCAGACTGCTTCTCTATCCGCACCAAAGCCGAAACCAAGGTATTCAGTTCCATCCTCCATAATCAGTTTCTTGTTAAAATCCGACATACTTTTTCCTAACTCTTTCCTAAGTTTCTACTAACTTATTCCTAAAAATAGGCACTTCGAGGACAAAACTCGAAGCGCCTTTGCTTCATAAGTATACTAACTATTTCTCACGAAAAAGGTATTGGTTATTTTTTTTAACCATACTTAGTATATTACTTTATTTTCATTAGTCAAGATATTTTTTATAATGCACAAATTAATTTTTTTAATCTTTTAGCTTTATATTGCAGCTTTGATATTCTTTACGAATTCCGCAAGTTTTTCTGGTGCATCTTTACCATATTCAGCCACTATCTTAACCATAGCTGAACCTACTATAACGCCGTCAGCATATTGTGACATTTTACTTGCCTGCTCAGGTGAGCTGATTCCGAATCCGATAGCTGCTGGAGTATCAGTTACTTCTTTTATATGGCCTATGATTGAACCAAGGTCTGTCTTAATCTCACTTCTAACTCCTGTAACACCAAGTGATGATACTACATATATGAAGCCTTTTGCCTGAGATGCTATAGTCTTGATACGAGCTTCACTTGTTGGAGCAATCATAGATATGAAGTCCATTCCGTACTTTTCAGCAGTTTCATCAAATTCATGACGCTCTTCATATGGACAATCTGGAATGATAATTCCATCGGCACCTGCTTCTGAAGCCTTCTGGAAGAACTTCTCTGTTCCATAATGATATACAGGATTTGCATAAGTCATGAATACGATAGGTGTATCATAATCTTTACGAAGCTCCTTAACGAGATCGAAGACCTTGTCAGTTGTCATTCCACTAGAAAGTGATCTGATATCAGCTTCCTGTATTACAGGACCCTCAGCTATAGGATCTGAAAATGGAATACCGACCTCCACAAGATCTGCACCTGCATCAAGAACTGCTCTGAAGTTTGCAAGACTTGTCTCATAGTCTGGATCACCTGCAGTAAGAAATGCAATAAATGCCTTTTTATCCTCAAATGCTTTATATATATTACTCATAATTATCTCCTAATTATATCTTGATGAAATGAGTCACTTTTTACGTCCGACGTAAGGGTGACTCATTATTCATATATGTTTACTCCACGGTAGCGGGCAATCGCTGCTACGTCCTTGTCGCCTCGTCCTGAGATTGTGCATACTATAATGCTGTCCTTAGGCATAGTAGGTGCTATCTTCAGAACATGAGCTACGGCGTGGCTACTTTCGATAGCAGGGATAATACCTTCTGTTCTTGAAAGGTATTCAAATGCATTTACAGCCTCTTCGTCTGTAATTGGAACATACTCTGCTCTTCCTGTTGAAGCAAGATAAGCATGTTCTGGTCCTATACCTGGATAATCAAGTCCAGCTGATATCGAATAAACTGGAGCAATCTGTCCATACTCGTCCTGGCAGAAGAGTGACTTCATACCATGGAAGATTCCCATAGAACCGTTAGCCATGGTAGCTGCATTTTTAGGATTATCTACTCCAAGACCTGCAGCCTCACATCCTATAAGGCGAACCCCATCATCATTAATATATTCATAGAAGGAACCGATTGCATTACTTCCACCGCCTACACAAGCGATAACAACGTCTGGAAGCTTGCCCTCTGCTTCAAGGATCTGTGCTCTACTTTCCTTACTGATAACAGACTGGAAGTCTCTTACTATAGTAGGAAATGGATGCGGTCCCATAACTGAACCGAGGACATAGAGTGTATCATCCACTCTACTAACCCACTCGCGCATAGCCTCATTTACGGCATCCTTCAGAACCTTTGTTCCGGTCTTAACTGGATGAACCTTTGCGCCAAGAAGCTCCATTCTGAATACGTTGAGGGCCTGACGAATAGTATCCTCTTCACCCATGAATATCTCGCACTCCATATCCATAAGAGCTGCAGCTGTCGCTGTTGCAACACCGTGCTGTCCAGCACCTGTCTCAGCGATAACTCTTGTCTTACCCATCTTCTTTGCAAGAAGTACCTGACCGAGTACATTATTAATCTTATGAGAACCAGTATGATTCAGATCCTCTCTCTTAAGATAAATCTTTGCACCGCCTAGGTCTCTTGTCATCTTCTCTGCATAATATAGAAGTGATGGACGACCAGCATACTCGCGATTCAGCCTATCGAGCTCTGCAACGAACTCAGGATCATTCTTGTAATGCTCATATGCTTCCTCAAGCTTATGTATCTCATTCATCAGAGTTTCTGGAATATACTGACCTCCAAACTCTCCGAATCTTCCATTTACTGCATTTCCCATATCTTTTTCCTTTCAATATATATTCTATATAAGCCATATATTATAATGTATTCTCTACAAACCTACGCATCTTATCTGCATCCTTCACTCCATCGGTTTCAACTCCAGAACTTACATCTACTGCGTACGGATGAAGTGTCTTTATAACCTCGCCCACATTATCAGGACTAAGTCCGCCAGCCAGGAAGTAAGGTCTTGTCAGTCCACTAAGCACGGACCAGTCAAATGTAACTCCCGACCCTTTACCAGAATCTAGCATAATATAGTCTGCCGATGAGTTCTCTGCCTCATCTAAGGAGTTCATATGATTTATATTGAATGCTTTTATGATTCGGCATGTATTTATATTCGAAGTGTTGGCTATCTTATCACGTAGCCTCTTGATATACTCCTCATTTTCCGAACCGTGAAGCTGCGCGACGTCTATTATACCATAGCTTACAAGATCGGCAATAAAATCTATATCTACATCTACAAAGACTCCAACCGCCCTTATCTTCTTATCAAGATATCTCTTTAGATCAGCTGCCTGTTCCTTTGTAACATTTCGCTTGCTTTTATCCCAGAAGACAAAGCCTATAAAGTCAGGGAGCAACTGATTTGCGACACTTATATCTTCGATACGCGATAGTCCACATATTTTAATCTTTGTTTTACTCGTTACACTTTGTTCCATAGCTTTATCTAGCTTTCAACTCCTGAATTAAACTCTGCTTATCGGAGCTACGCATTAACATCTCACCGATAAGAACTGCGTCTGTACCATTTTCTCTTAAGATATTCACATCCTCAGGCTTCTCTATACCGCTCTCTGAGACAAATGTTATATCACTTGGCACAAGCTCTCGAAGTCGGATACTATTAGTTATATCAACTGTAAAGTCCTTAAGGTTGCGGTTATTAACACCGACTATTCTAGCACCTGCATCGAGGCATCTCTTAACCTCCTCAGCATCATGAGCCTCAAAGAGACAAGATAGTCCCAAAGAATCTGCTATATTATAGTAGCTTCTAAGTTCTTCATCAGAAAGAATAGCTGCTATAAGAAGAACTGCCGAAGCCCCCATCAGTTTAGCCTGATATATCATATATGGATCGACGGTGAAGTCCTTTCTTAATACAGGAATCTTCACTTCCTTTGTGATAGCTCTAAGATAATCATCACTGCCCTTAAATCTATCAGGTTCTGTAAGACAGGATATGGCATCAGCTCCACTAGTTTCATAGGTCTTGGCAATCTCAAGATAAGGAAAATCCTCTGCTATTACGCCCTTAGAAGGAGATGCCTTCTTAACTTCAGATATTACCGATAGGCCGTCTCTCTTAAGAGCCTTATCAAAGGGATATTCATATGCTCCCTTCTCAAGCTCACGAGCTGCCAGCTCCTCGGCGTCTCTACGTACATTATCTAACGAATAAATCCTCTTCTGTCTCTCTATTCGATTTCTGGTAAGCTCTGCTAACTCATCTAATATCATAACTATATTCCTATACTCTATTTGTTACTAACTTCGATAAACTTCTCAAGTGTCTCAGTTGCTTTTCCTGAAGCTATGAGTTCCTTAGCAAGTTCGATACCAGCTGCCATAGATTCAGCCTTACCTCCAATATATAGAGCAGCACCTGCATTCAGAAGTGTTGCGTCACGCTTAGGACCTGTCTCCTCGCCACTTAGGATACGTCTTGTGATAGCTGCATTTTCCTCTGGAGCTCCACCAACAAGATCTTCCTTCTTACATGTTGTAAGTCCAAAGTCCTCAGGGCAAATAACACTTGTCTTATACCAACCATCCTTTATCTCACATACAGTAGTTGGCGAACTAAGTGATATCTCGTCCAGTTTATCCTGTCCGAATACAACCATTCCTCTCTTAACTCCTAGATCAGCAAGTACCTGAGCAAGAGGCTCAACAAGGTATTCATCATATACACCAAGGAGCATCATGTTAGGCTTTGCAGGATTTGTAAGAGGTCCAAGGATATTGAACACAGTTCTAAATCCGAGTTCCTTTCTGATAGGGCCTACATACTTCATAGATGTGTGATACTTCTGAGCAAAGAAGAAGCACATACCAACTTCCTTAAGGAGTTCAACGCATTTGTCAGGATCCTGCTGGATATTTACACCAAGAGCTTCGAGACAGTCAGCAGTTCCGCACTTTGAAGATGCAGCTCTGTTACCGTGCTTTGCAACCTTCATTCCTCCTGCTGCAGCTATAAGAGCTGATGTTGTAGATATATTGAAACTTTGTGCATTGTCTCCACCTGTACCTACTATCTCGAACACATCCATTCCTGTGTTAACTGGAGTAGCGTGGTCACGCATAGCTGCCGCACAACCTGCTATCTCATCCTTTGTCTCTGCCTTTGCACTCTTAGTTGAAAGAGCTGAAAGAAATGCAGCATTCTGAGTTGGAGTTGTCTCTCCACTCATTATCTCGTTCATTACTGTATATGCCTCATCATATGTGAGATCATGCTTGTTAACTATCTTCTCAATTGCTTCCTTAATCATCTTTAATACCTCCATGATTAATTACTAGACACATAGTCTTTTTATAAAATGATGTAAAACCCGTTACATCGCTATAAAGTTCGATAATAACTGAACACCCTCTGGTGTGAGGATTGATTCTGGATGAAACTGCATTCCATAGACCGTCTTATCCTTATGCTTAACCGCCATTATCTCTCCATCATCATCAGATACAGCGATTACTGACAATTCCTCTGGTATAGTTTCCTTCTTTGCAGATAGTGAATGATATCTTGCAACCTTTAGTTTTCCTTCACCACTTAGCCCTGCAAATATAGGATCATCCTCTACTGTACATATGGACTGCTTACCATGCATAAGTCTTGATGCATAAGTTACTGTTGCTCCATAGACCTCGCATATAGCCTGATGTCCAAGACATACACCAAGGATTGGTATCTTACCTCCAAGTTCTCTTACAACGTCCTCGCAGATCCCGGCGTCTTCTGGTTTTCCGGGACCCGGCGAGAGTATTATATGGGAGGGTTTTAAACTAGCTATATCTCTGACAGTCATTTCATCATTTCTGATAACCTTAATATCTGGCTCTATACTTCCGATTAACTGATACAGGTTATATGAAAAGCTGTCATAATTATCTATCAATAAAATCATACTTACTACCTCTCAACATATCATTTACATCTCTTGGCTTAGTGCATTTACAACTGCACGCGCCTTGTTGAGACTTTCTTCAAACTCTTTCTCAGGAACAGAATCAGCTACTATACCTGCACCGCTTCTAACAAATACTTTGCCATTCTTTTTAAATGCTATACGAATAGCGATACAAGTATCCATATTTCCTGTAAAATCTATATATCCTATAGCTCCGCCATAGATGCCTCGCTTATTATTCTCCAACTCATCGATCAGCTGACAAGCTCTAATCTTTGGAGCTCCTGAAAGTGTTCCTGCTGGAAGCACTGCCTCTATAGCGTCCAGGGCATCCTTATCATCTCTAATCTCTCCTCTAACAGTAGAGCCGATATGCATAATATGTGAAAACTTCAGGACTTCCATATAATTCTCAACTTCAACCGTGCCAAACTTGCTTATCTTTCCAAGATCATTTCTACCAAGATCCACCAGCATGTTATGCTCTGCAAGTTCCTTCTCATCCTTCAGAAGTTCAGCAGTTAGAGCCTCATCTTCTTCCTTCGTCGCACCTCTTGGTCTCGAACCAGCAAGTGGAAATGTATGAAGTACTCCATCCTTTAGCTTTACGAGTGTTTCTGGAGATGCTCCAGCAACCTCCACATCTGTTCCAGAAAAGTAGAACATATAAGGTGATGGATTTATGGTTCTAAGCGCCCTATATGTATCAAGAAGACTTCCCTCAAATGGAGCTTCAATCCTGTTGGAAAGAACTATCTGGAATATATCTCCCTCATAGATATAGTGCTTTCCTTTCTCCACCATCTCACAGTACTCTTCCTTATTAAAGAGAGGTTTAAACTCTCCGAGCACCTTTCCGGCAGACTCCGTAAATCTTTCTCCAGTATGAAGAAGATTTGATAACTGCTCCAAATCCTTTATTGCTCTCTCATATTCAGCATCTAACGACGCAAGCTTTACATTTACTATAAGTACTATCTTCTGTCTCACGTTATCAAAGGCTATAACCTTATCGAAGAGCATCAGGTCAACGTCCTTAAACTCTTCCTCGTCCTTCACATCATTTCGGAGTACTACTTCACTGTACTTCAGATAGTCGAAGGAGAAATATCCAACAAGTCCACCAGTAAATGGAGGAAGAAATGAAAAACTCGGACTCTTATATTCTGAAAGAATCTTTCTTATATCCTCAGTTGGATTATCTGTATGGAACTCTTTATCTCCAGCCTTCATATTGCCATTAATGCAGGTAATCTCAAGCTTTGGATCAAAGCCGAGAAATGTATATCTTCCCCAATTTTCATTTGCCTGTGCCGACTCCAACATGTACGCATGTTGATCAGCGTTCTTAAGTATTCTAAGTGCTTCAATAGGTGTTATGAAATCCGAAAGAATCTCACAGGCTACTGGAGCAACTGTATATTCTCTTGTATCTAAACTTCTTAATTCTTCTATACTTGGTCTAATATACATAGTTATCCGGTCTCCCTTCTCTTTCTATACAGACAGATTAAACTGTCTTATATCCTTTGCTTCTAAGACAAGACTCAACTTCGAGATAACCATTAACCTTAAGCACTGCAAGTGGTGATACAAAGTCACGGCTAAATGATACATATATATAATCTATGTTGATATTACTTTCATCAATTGCTTCGAGAAGCTTTGTCAGACTTCCTACCTCATCGGGAATCTCTACTCCGATAACACTATCAAGCTTACTCATATAGCCTTCCTGACGAAGAAGCTCGTCTGCCTTCTCCGGCTCAGTAACAAGCATTCTTACTATTCCGAACTCTGCACTATCATTTGTAACTACGTTGTAGATATCAATCCCTGCATCAGAAATCAGTTTTGAAACCTTCAGCATAGCCCCTTTCGTATTTTCTGTAAAAACAGATACTTGATTGATCATACTAAAACCTCCTTGACCATATCTTTTGTTTTTATCAGTTAGTTTTACAAAACAAAAAGCCCCAGCAATCAAACTAATGATTGCTGGGACAGGAAATCTACATATTACCTGCGGTGCCACCCGGCTTGGTGTGTGCTCACACCCACTCAGTACATACTCCATAAAACTAACTTAGTTAAATGTTTATATGTTGAACTTTGTTAACGAAGGTTCCTCTCCGTCTCCCATACTTAGCTCTAAGCCTTTCAGGTCGCCCTCTGAAGTCCATTCAGTTAGACACTTTACATCCGCTAGTCTCACCATCTAGCGATTCTCTGTAGAAAAGGAGGTCTTACCTACTTACTCTTCATCCACGGTTTTTAGATAGGCAAATACTACCACTTGAAAAATATTTTTGTCAATATATTTTTATAATCACTATTATAGTTTTTTCTTATACAACCTACCTTGCATATAGGTTTTACATGTTGCTAAAATTGAGCGAATCCATGAGCTCATGAATCTTCTCTTTTTCTTCGTACATGGACTTATCGGCGCTGTCGATATAATCATCTATAGTTCCTTTATCATCAGGATTAATTACTACATAACCTATACTTGCATGTAGCATAAATCTTAGATTTAGAGACTTAAAATCCTTGGTCATATTCTTAGAAATATCTTTAATAAGGCTTTCTATCTCTTCTTCCGGCGGGCACTTGCCAACGCCTATAAACTCATCCCCACCATACCTTCCGTAGAGCCAATCCTTCGGCGAAAACTTCTGGAAAGCTTCTGCCGTTGCTTTGATGGCAAAGTCTCCATTTAGATGACCATACTGATCATTGATGGTCTTCATACGGTCTATATCTGCGAAAACAAGTATAGCTTTCTCTCCCTTTTCCTTAAGTTCTGAGATATATTCATACAGTACATTCTCACATCCTGTACGGTTATACATACCTGTAAGCGCGTCCTTCATATATATACGCTTAAGTTCATTATTTGCCCTCTGAGAGAATATATGTCTTCGCATACTAAAGAGCTGCGCATTCATGTTGTTAATGAACTTACTGAGATCTATGTTATAAAGCAATCCCGGAGCGTTCTTTATAGCTACATATCCGATAATATAATTCAGATAATTCATAGGTGCAAAGATATATAGGTTGGACTTTCCTTCTTCATGCTTATAACCTGGATAGAGCTCTCTTGAATCAAAATGCTGAAGTGATAACTTCTCTCCATCCCTAAGCTCATACAGAATATCCATATTAGAACTGTATCCCCGAATTCTATCAGGATACTCTTCATCATCCGTCTCGAAAAACTCCGGTTCAGTACATAGACAATAATTCTTACCAAGAAGAGGAATATCTCTTACCTTCTTAACACCTTTTTCAAAGAAGTCTGTCTTATCAGTAGCAAGTGAAAGAGGTATACTTAGTCTCTGGAAGAATATATCCATAATATCCTTCTGTATGTTATCAAAATACTGATTTCTGATTATATCAAAACGATTCTTTAATGCTTCCTTAGATGGTACACATCCACAGCTCTCTGCAGGAACAAAGAAAGAATCATATGTTTCCTCAAACCTTTCATCTGGATGTTCTATCTGGTACATGAGTTTCTCATATACCCTCTCTCCAAACGCTTTCCATCCTCTTGATACTGAGGCTAAGATAGGAAATGTACACTGGCCATCTCTTATCATATCGAAGCCGGTAATAATCATATCTTCAGGAGCACGTAAATCCTTTTCACTCAGTGCAGTATTTATACCAAGGGCCATATTATCATTTGCACATACAACTGCATCAGGAAGTTCCTTACCTGATTCAAGGAATATCTTCATCTGCTCATATGATGTATAAAAGCCAAAATCACCATTAAACTCTTCATATAATTCCAGATTATGTTCAGATAGAACATCTAGTAATGCCTGCTTTCTTATAGAGTTCTCTACATTTCCCTTAACGCCATTTACATATATTATCTTCTTCACGTTATGAACTTCTACAAGATGCTCAGCTAGCTCATGAAATCCCTTATAATTCTCAGTCTTTATGCAAGACATATTAGGAACATCAACTTCCAAAGAAAGCATAGGAACTCCAGCACGTTGAAAGCGCGCACAGACTCTCTCCTGCTCATCAGGAAAGTTATATGTATTAGTACACATTATAGCGCCGTCAAAATCAGCCGGATCAGGCAAATGGAATATATTGAGCTGACACTTATTCTGCAACTCATGATTCATCATAGAGCAGTATGTTACAAACACAAAAATATCAACACTGTCTTTTTCAGCATTTTTCTGTAAGCCAGTGACAATATCCTCTATAAATTCATTACTGAATCCATTTGTAAAAACTGCTATACGTTTATGCATACTTTGAGCCCTTTAATAGTTTACAGTTCTTTCTCCGTCAAATATATTATAACAAATGAGAAAAAATCTTACTAGAATTAAAGTTTAGACAAAGATTTTTTTTTGCATTTTAATATAATTAAATCTACCATCGATAAAATTGATACAAGTTTGAAACATTTTATACGTACCATATCAACATATGATATATTCATACGCACGTATTAGTAGCTTAAGAAAGGAAGAATATGAAAAATACATACTTAAAAAGATTTACCGGAATCATACTAACAACTGCGCTGCTCTTTTCCGGAGTTGGCTGCGGTGAAACAAATACTGTTGTAGACGACTACGGCTCTTCTAGTGAAAGCACCGAAGCTTCCGACAAAGGTACCTCAACAGATAGTCAGTCCGTATCTACAGGCAACGATAAGACCCTAAAAGATATATACGGAGATAAAGTCTATGTGAATAATGACTACGAGGTAGGTGATGTGACTATAAAAGGAAACGCTACCTTTGTTGTCCCTGAACAAGAGTATTTAAATGCCTACAACATGCAGGCATGTGATGATGGCCTTAAGGATGAAGATATAGTAGTAAAAGCATTACTAGGTGACACAGCAGAGAAACTCGAATCTATAAAGTACGAAAACTCCTCTGACTACATGACTCTTCTCTATAAATATAGATCTATACTCTTAGCGTACGAAAATGAAAAGAAATATACAGATACCCATGTCAATGTTTCATACTCTAATAGAATAGATAGATCTATCATTACTGAATCAACCGGAGAAAACTATACCTGGAAAGACGATGACGATCTCTACATTCATATGTATGAAGGTACCCGTAACAACACAAAGTTTGTTCTCCTTCTAGCATATGATTATATATCAAATACAAGGTATATATTCTTAGAACCTAAAAGCATAACTGAGTATTTCCCAGGTTTTAACTTCGAGACACTGCTAATCGCTACAGATAAGAATCAAAATGGTGAAGATCTTGAGATAGACAACGCCTGTACTACAAGCTACGAAGAGATAAAGTCAAGTGCAGAAGATTTAATTGCAAATGAATTACATCTTGATAGCTCATATTCTATAACAGATAACCCTGATAAATATAGTATGATATTGGGAGATAATGTAGTGCAAGTTGCTTCACCTTTTAATACGAGCAGCCCTTTTAGTCACAAAGATCCCGGAAAATCCGTACTAATGTTTTCAGACTGTGATTTTAGAAGTACACTAAAAAAACAAATCGAAGGTCTTGCCGTAGATTATAAGGTTTTAGCTGAACAAAGAGACCTTATGGCTGAATATAAGGAAGAACATCCTGATTCTGATAGAGAAGAGTATGAGTTTATATTCTCCGATACATCAACCTCCCTCGCGGATGTTCCAAATATCACAGTAGATGGATATGCTGTCTATCTAAATGATAATCTCACCTTGGATACAGAATCACAAGCTGCAGATTATATAGGCTTATCAACCTCTAATAGCGGAATAATCAAGTATACCAGCAACGGATTATATAGCATAGATTTAACTCTTACTGAAACTGTAGTTGACGTCATAGAAAATGTTAAACTAGTACCATTCGAAAAAATAGAAGAGAGCTTTAAAACTGCCTTAGAGGAACAGGTGGACTTTAGTAAAATAGATAATCCTAAGGAGCTAACTGTCGATTATCTTGGCTTATACTATGGTCGTTCTAACACTGATGATTCAAATACTTACACATCAGTTCCAACATGGGTTTTCTCGGTTACTACCCAAACTGGTTTAGGATGTGATATAAGCATCAGTGCCACAGATGGCAGCATCTCAGAAATAAGCTACTTCAATTTCCAGATTTAAATATTACAAGGAAGCAAACCCCAGATAGAGAAGCTTCATCTTCTCTTCCGTTTCTACAAATGTGAACTCATGCTTTTCACCTGTATGAACAAGTTCACCATCCTTATATACAAGTAACTGATTATCAGGCACCTCTACCCAGCCTTCTGGCTGAAGCTGATGGGTTGAGAAGATCACTGAACCGTTCTTCTCACTCATGTAGAGCGTGCCTTTTTCATTTTTATGAACATAGAAATAATCGCCGTCATATATCAT
>CACWGK010000020.1 GCA_902760415.1 uncultured Lachnospiraceae bacterium | reverse complement strand
ACGTAGTGAGTCTATAGAGAAGATAGTAGCGCAGGATATAATAGATAGGCTTCATAAAAATAGTGCATCTATATATGATTATTTACAATATGCAGAAGGTGATGAGGAGAAGACGCGACTAAGAGAGCTCTTCGATGAGTACTACAGAGTACGTTTCAGAAAAGTAAGTGAAAATGAGATAAACTAATGATTAAGTATGTCGATTACGCGAGCAGCATTTGCATACTGATTGGCCAGAAACTCGCCGTTATCGTAAGTGATATCGGTTAAGTCATACAGAATACTTCCGTAAAGAGTTTCGCGGAAATATAGTGGCATCAGCACCATATTATACTTGGAATCCGTAATGTATGGATTACTGTATATATCCATAAGATTGATAGGCTGCTCTTCTGGAGGAAGAACCTGAATCTCGCCTTCGGTCATAGCAACCTTAAGAAGGAGCTTTTCTGGAATCTTGAAAGGCTCTTTTTCTTTATGGATGATAGGTTTCTCATAAATGTATACGTAGGCATTCTTTACACCAAAGTGCGATAGATTCGATACGATGTTCGTATAGCTTTCATCATCGCCCTTGCTGAAGTTAAGAGTATCCTCCACCATATTTTTAAGAGTGAAGAATGATTCGCTCATAGCCTTCTCGTGACTTATAACATTTTCGCGAAGAATCAGAGTGATTCTTTCAGATAGCCCAGAGAAGGTGCTGTATACATGACATTTATCCTCGTAGCTATCAAAGTGGTCAAGTATAGCCTGCTTCAGTCTGCTGATATAAGCTAGCAGAACATTTGCATCTGTATACATGAGAGCACCAGTTTTTAGAAAGTCATCAAGTTTCTGCTTTAAAAATGCTGACCTCTCGATACTGAAGTCGGCGTCATTAACATAGTCTATTAAAACGTTCAGCAGAGTCTTAAACTGTATTAAAGTTTCAAGACCTTCCGAACCAGGAACATTATCAAACTTGAAGAATACTCTGTGGAAATATTTGTCCAGATAATTCTTATCAAGGATTTTCTCATCTACATTAACCCTATTAAGGAATGAGCCAAATGAATCACGAAGAATGAAGCGAGTAGGAACGATGGAATCTCCGATATCCCAGCCGTCCATGATACGGCGTACCTGCTTGAACACACGTCGGCCAAGCATCTCTGGACTTGCTTCAATAGTTGTAAGTGATGGGGTGATCATACTACCACTAATGGAGTTATCAAATCCCATGATCTTGATATCCTTTCCAGGAACAAGACCTCGATTCTTCATAGCTTTATAGAACTCCATGGCAACAGCATCAGTGACGCAGAATACAGCCTCGACATCAGGATTAAGATCCATAAGTCTGTAGCAGTCTGATTCGTAATCATTGGAATGGGTAGTAGTAATAACAGCATTTGGACCTACAGGAAGTTTGTAGAAGTCCATAGTTTCATAGAACGCTTCGCAACGCTCATCGATATCCGTGTTGTTGTAGAGTGGGCGGAGCATACAGATATTCTTAATCTTAAGCTCTTCCACAAGATAAGTAATGCCGTCGATTATGCCGACTTTGTTATCAAATGTAACTCCTGGGTAGCCTTCCATTCTGGAGGCAGCCAAAAGAATTGGAATCCCCTTCGCCTTTAGTCCGTCAATAAAACTTCTTATGTTCTCCTTAGTTGTTAGACAACCTATGGTATCTGCGGATACGATTAGAACATCTATATTCTCGGCCATAACATTCTCGGCATTGGTTTTATATTGGTACTCGTAAAGATCCGGAATTCCCTTCATCTCCCTGTCGATGTACTTAACAGGGATTACGATAATGTCCACTGCGTCGTTGGCGGCTTCTTCTATAATCCCCTTGCATAGGGGCCTAGTAAACTCGTCAGTTATCCCACTGACAAGAAACCCAATCTTTTTGTTATTATTCATACCCCATACCTTCTTCGTAAAGAAAATCTAATAATATTATAAACCAGATACTAGAAATAATATAGTCAAAAATATCAACAAAGAGTATAATGAAAAACGTACAAAATGTGTGTCTTAGTAGGGCATACATGACAAAATATGAGGAGTGATTATGGCTAGTACAGATAGTAAACTTATATATGCAGCTGACGATGAAGCAAATATCCGCGAGATACTTGGAGCATTCCTGGAACAGGCTGGATACAGAGTGATGCTTTTTGAGACGGGAGACTCACTCTATGATCAGTTTATAAAGGAACCCTCTGATATGGTCATCCTGGACATTATGATGCCAGGTACAAATGGAATCGATATATGCAAGAAGATTAGGGGAATATCCAAGGTTCCTATCATTATGTTGACAGCAAAGGAGTCTGAGATGGACTACTCTATCGGAATTACTTCTGGTAGTGATGACTACATGATCAAACCTTTCTCTCCATCTATACTGATGATGAGAATAAAGGCTCTTTTCAGACGTATAGACCTTGAGCGAGAGGCTATCAAGGAAAATGCAGTGGTTGACCTTAAGTACGGTGATATAGCTTATTCAGAGAGTCGTCACGCTATAATATGCGACGATAAGAATCTGGGTCTTACAGAAATGGAGCTAGACTTCCTGAAGTATATGCTGAAGCGTTCAGATGAGGCTATATCAAGAGAAGACTTTCTCAATGATCTATGGGGACTTGATTCAGATACAGAGACCAGAGTTGTAGATGAGACTGTAAGACGACTTCGTAGGAAGCTTCGCCAGGCTCAGAGTAGAGTTACCATTAACACTGTATGGGGTTATGGATATCAACTGGGAGAGGTTTTATGATAAAGACTAGAAAGAATCTAGGTATTTATATATGTATTATTCTTACCATTTCATTTATCCTAGTATTTCTCTGTGTTCTTACGGCGCTTAACCGATATATAGGTTCGGAAGCATATAAAAGTATACAGAACTGTGAGGGTTTCCTCAGAAAAAGGGATCCTGACTCCTATATGGAATATAGTGAGGGTAAGAATTTGTTCAGGTCTTACTACTTCCTGTTGGAGTTTGATTCTGAAGAGTTCCGTCCAGATATGGAATACGGAGTCGAGAGTCTTGTAAGAAGCTGGTGCAAAGAGAACAAGAGCAAGACCAACAAGATATATATCGTAGAGCTTGAGGATAGACAGTTCTATATCAAGCAGATACGTGATCAGGACACAAATGATAGAATAGCAATCTATACGGATATCTCCTCGGCAAAGACTATGGAGCGGATAGTAATGCTTCTGCTTCTCGTTGTCATGATAGTATGTGACGTAATCTCTACAGTGCTTGGCTTCAGAATGTCCAAGCGTATTCGTGATGAGCAGGATAAGCAGAAGAAGTTCTTCGAAAATGCATCGCATGAGCTCAAAACTCCGCTCATGTCTATACAAGGTTTCTCAGAGGGACTTCAGAAGGGTGTCATCGAAGAACAGCACGCCTATAAGGTTATTCAGAAGGAAGTTCGTAAGATGTCCCAAATGGTGGACGAGATACTGCTTCTTTCGAAGTATGACCGTAAGAGTATGAAGTACAACAAGGAAGAAATCTCCATAAATGAACTTGTAGGAGATGCGCTAGACGCATTTTATATGGAACTTCAGAACAAGAATCTGACTGTAACTACCGAGATAGAAGATCGCTTTATAACAGTTGATATAGAGCAGATGCAGAGAGCGGTATCTAATATCATTTCCAATGCAATCAGATATGCAAGAAGCAGAATATATATCGGATGTACAGGGGACATCATGGTTATATGGAATGATGGAGCCAGCTTATCTGAAGAAGATGCGAAGAAGATGTTTGACCGTTTCTATATGGGCGAAGGGGGAAGTACGGGTATAGGACTTTCTCTAGCTAAGGAGATTCTTGAACAACATGGATTCTCTATAAAAGCAGAGAACTACAACGAAGGCGTCCGCTTCATTATAGTTCTCCGATAGTTTCATTTAAAATAATTATAACTTCTTCTTATGTTCCTTCTTTTCTAGGTACATAAGAGCATCAGCCTCTCTTAGATATCTCTCAGAGATATCGATAATAGATGAGGCTTTTTCTTCGTCCTCAGTTGGCGTCTGAATATAGCATCCAATACTAACTGAGATGGAAAATGGTTTCTTATCTGTCTTGCAAGAGTTATCTAAATACTCTCTAAGAGTTTTTGAAAACTCAGTAACCTTATCCTCGTCGTAGTTCTTAGCAAGGACGACAAACTCATCACCACCTGAACGGATACATACTTCATTATCCTTAGATGCGAACTTCATAGCTTTGCCAATAGTACATAGACAGTAATCGCCTTCATCATGTCCGAAGTTGTCATTGATGAGCTTCATATTGTCCATATCAATCAGAAATACAGCTATAGAAGATTTATTCTTCAGGGACTCTTCGTAATATGTCTGGAAATGATTACCATATCCTCGACGATTATAGAGTCCAGTCAGCATATCAGTCATATATAGATTTTCCAGTCTCTCGACAGTAATCTTGAGCTTCTGCTTAACACGCCAGTTCTCAAGCATAGAGCTTACATTTATGAACCATGACTTGATGTTGAGCTGTGATAGATTCTCAAGATCAGGAGAAATGATGAAGTAACCCATAAAGTACTGAAGATGATGAATCGGTACCAGGTAATAAGCTTCATTATCTTCCAGCATTACGCTTGGGAGTAGCTGTCCCTTAGGAAGCTTCTCTCTACGAATGGATCTGTCGTTATAGATACCGCATACAACCTCAAACTCCGCATCATCGAAATCAGAAGGTTCAGAGATAATCTTATGCTGATCCCATCCATTTATCAGACAGAGAACTGCATCCTTGAATCCAGTATCTTTGCGGCAGTTGGCCTCAATCTCATCAAATACATCCTTGTTAGTCTCAGCAGAAGATACACTGAGGATTAGATTAGTGTTAGACCTAGATAAGTTACCAAGTCTTTCTATAACCGCAGCATAACTTTCTCTTAAGTCGTCCTGCTGATACTGGTGCTTTTCCTCACATCCACAGGACTGACGTCTTCTAAGTATTCCAGGTTCAGCCGTAACATGATCAACTGGTTCGTTGTTCCATATCTTCTCAAGAACACCTATACCATCTTTACCAACCTGCTCGAAAGGCTGTGCGGATGTGGTGATAGATGGCTCGTTGAACTTGGCCTGTATGACATCATCATATCCAGTGATGATAGTATCTTCTGGTATCCTAAATCCGCGGCGAATTAACTCATCCGCTACACCTATGGCGGTATAATCGTTTGCGCAGATTATAGCATCAGGAAGCATTTGCTTCTCATTCTTTTCATAAAGCTTTAGCAGTTCGTCAGTAACCCGTTGAGCCGAGTCATACCATAAGGTTCCATATAGGATACGGCTGTCATCGTAAGGAAGGCCGTTATCCTCAAGAGTCTGCTTGAATACACGTATTCTATCCTGAACGAAGGAAAGCTCTGGATTACCAGCTATGTGAATAAGTTCCTTACATCCATGAACCTTAATCGTATGTTCTATAACTTCTCTAAATGATAAATCCTGATCATTAACGACGTTGTAAGAATAGTCCTTGATATCCCCTAGTGTGACAACAGGACATGGCGCCTTCTCTTTAAGATCGTTGATCAGCTTAATGAATATACTAGGCATATAGCTGTCATAAGTAATAAGACCGTCGAAGTTCTGAAGATTCGGCAGTTTATATATGGCGCTATCGCCTATATCATAATTAGAAAGACGGGAATATTGAGCATTACTGAAATTATCGCTGAAGCTCGCGAAGAAAAGCAGCTTAACCCCAAATCTTTTTGCTGCCATAATAGTGCCGTATTGAGTCTCCTTTACCATATCACGGTAAATGTCAGCAATAAATGCAGCGACTATTTTTCTATCCATATTGTACCCCTTATTTACGTAACAAACCCCTAGTATTTAGTGCCTTTATTATAACATTTATAGCCCCATAATAGAAGGAAATTATATATATTTTTCGAGAGTTTTAAAGATAAGCTCTGGCTCGATAGGTTTACTAAGATGGTCATTCAATCCTGCGTCATGACTCTTTTGTACATCCTCATCAAATGCATTTGCTGTGAGTGCGATGATAGGGATTGAAGAGGCGTCAGGATGATCGCTTCCTCTTATTAATCTAGTTGCTTCCAGACCATCTACTTCAGGCATCCTCATATCCATAAATATAGCAATATAGTAGCCTGGTTCTTTTGATAGGAATAGTTCTGTAGCCACGCGTCCGTTCTCAGCAACATCGGCCTCTATACCCTTAGATTCAAGAATCGATATAAGAATCTCAGCATTTATCGCCACGTCTTCAGCAATGAGAACCTTCTTTCCTCTAAGCTGTTTCTCAGCACTTTTAGAAGCATTTATATCATCGGTATTATCATCTAAGCAGTTTTTATCACTCTTGTTAAATGTAATAGTTAGTGTAAAGGTTGTTCCTTTACACTGTTCACTTTCAACATCAATCTGGCCGTTCATCATATCTACTATACGTTTAGTTATAGACATACCTAGACCAGTGCTTCCGTATGTACTTGTAGATGCGTTATTCTCCTGGCTAAAAGCATCATAGATATGTGGGAGATAATCACTACTTATTCCAATACCAGTATCACTGATAATAAATCTAAATGTTTTCGAACTGCTTTCATCAGCTACTTCTTCGATAGTAAATGTAACGCTTCCACCTTCAGGTGTGAACTTAACAGAGTTTCCTAGTATATTAATAAGGACCTGCTTAAGCTTCATAGCGTCGCCCTGGAAAAAGCCCTCTAAATCGCCGTCGCTGGTGAAGCTGTATTTAAGATTTTTATCATTGCACTGTCCGCTTATTATAGTATTGACCTGCTTTATCTCTTTCGAAAACTGGAAGACTTCCTCTTTGAGAATAAGCTTACCAGATTCGATACGACTCATATCTAAGATATCATTTATTATATCCAGAAGATGCTCGGCGGAAGTGCCTATCTTATTCAAGTATTCCTTGGTTTTGTCATTTGTAGAAGGGTCACTCAGAGCTATGTTGTTGATTCCGATTATTGCATTCATCGGAGTTCTGATCTCGTGACTCATGCTGGAGAGAAATGCTGACTTAGCCTTGCTCGCTTCTTCGGCAGTGTGCAGAGCTTTTTTAAGAGCCTCACGATATTCGTCCTTTTCATCCTCTACAACAAAGCTATGGAGTAAACATGTTCCGAACAGATATCCCATAGAATAAAAAGGAAGTAGTGGATAAAAGAACTGCACACATATGAACAAAGTGATGGCAATTCCAAAGAGTCCTATAGTAAGATGACGCCTTCTGTCTGTACCCCTTGTTTTAGATGCATTGATCAAAGTATATAGTGATGTAAGCAGAAAGAGTATTATCTGAATAATGAGTGTTATATATCGAGCCAGACCTGCATGGTATTTTCCATCAGAATCAAAGCTAAAAAGTATTGGCTTAAATGGATTAATAGATACTATGATTACTTCGAAGCATAAGAATAAGCTTCCGGCAAAGTGCAGGAAACGACCAAATCCTTTTCTATTTCCGAGATATACGATAACATATCTCGTCCACAGCATTACAGCAGTAGCCATGGCTAAAAAATGAATTACAGTATCTATATAATTGGCGGTAATAAGCTTATGCGCCTCTAGTATTCCCCAGAGCATATCTGTGATTAAATATGCAAGAATTCCATAAAGTAGATGACAGTAAGCTCTATATGTTGGAACCCTGCTGTATTCATCCTTGCTCCATAATACATCCCTGTTGTTTATCAGTAGAACAACAGTAGCCAAGATACCGATTATTGAATATGTCATAAAGTATCTCCATTATATTCCTAAACTTCCATGTACATTTCTCCGCGGCAAGTTGGAGTACGGAAGTTTCACAGAACGTTCCTTCTGGGGCACGGCTCGCGCCTCTCTTGCGGGCTACCCCTAGGCTCACTAAGCTCTCACTTCGCCAAGGCTCGTGAATCGCTAAGTGAACAGACCCGCAATGTCCCCAGAAGGAAGTTCGTGAAACTTTCCTTTCTCAACTTGCTCGCGAGTGAGTTTGCGAAAGCTGGGCACGAATTGTTTGTCTGAGGGACCGTTTTAGGTCTCGGCGCTTAGCAATTCAGCCGCCTTGTGTGGCTGAGAGCTTAGCGAGCGAAGCGGCCGCTAGGGTTACCTAAAACCGAGCGGAAGCGATGTCCTCTCAGGCAAATGATTCGTGACAGCGAAGCACAAAACTCACCGTGGAGATATGTGCAGGGAAGCATATTTTCTTAGTATAGATAATAACATTAAATGGATAACAAATGTGCAACAAATTTATAAGATTTTTTGGGATATTAAATATCGTGAAATGTTGGAATTCAGTGGGCTTAAAGCTATATCTTTAATTGAGATAAGAGGGGGATTATGGTATTATTTGGTATAGGTATTTTTGTTGGGGATGGTTAGCAAAAGGAGACAAGGGGTATATGAATTATTTTAAGGGGTTAAATGGATTAAAAAGACATGTCCTCGTAGTTGATGATGAGATGATAAACCGAGAGATACTGTCTAATATTCTAAGTTCTGAATATGAGGTTCACTTTGCAGAGAATGGCAAGGATGCCTTAGATATTCTAAAGGCTGGAGATTGCAGCTTTTCACTAATTCTTGTTGATCTGCTCATGCCTGTAATGGACGGATTTGAACTTATCAAGAATCTTAAAGAGGATGAGTCGCTTAGTCTTATTCCGATAATTGTTATGACATCTGAAAAGGATGCTGAGGTTCGCTCTATCAAAATGGGAGCGGCTGATTTTATCATGAAACCTTATGATATGCCTGATGTTATACTTGCCAGATGTGAGAGAATCATAGAGCTTCAGGAACATAAGAATATCATTCACGATACAGAGAGGGATCATCTCACTGGTCTTTATTCCCGGGAATATTTTATAGAATATATAAATCAGATTGAAAAGCATAAAGCGGATCGAAAGGTCGATATTCTGGATATCAATATAGATCATTTCCATCTTCTAAATGAACTATATGGTCGAAAAGAAGGAAATAATATTCTGATTCAGATAGGTTCGCTTCTACGAGAGATGTTTAAGGATAAGCCTGGCATAAGCTGTCGTACAGAGGCTGATAATTTTATAGTGTACTGTGACCACGAGACTAATCATAAATTGGTGCTGGAACAGCTTGTTACGGGTCTTTCGGCTGCTTCTGTGATTCAGAATATCAGACTGCGTATGGGAGTATATTCGGACGTTGATAAGTCGCTTATGGTCGAGACCTGGATTGATAGAGCTAAGACTGCTTGTGATATGATAAGAGGCGACTATAGTAAGGATATTGAATACTATAGTCATGAGAACTATGAACAGGCTAAGTTTCAGGAGAAGCTTATAAATGATATAGATGCCTCTATCAAGAATAAGGATATCAAGGTATTCTATCAACCTAAGTATGATATCACGGGCGAGACACCAGTACTTAGGAGTGCAGAGGCCTTGGTAAGATGGATTCATCCTGAACTTGGTATGATTAGCCCAGGGGATTTTATACCACTTTTCGAGAGTAATGGACTTATACAGAAGCTAGATAGATATGTCTGGGAGGAAGCTGCCAGACAGATAGGTGTTTGGAAGAAAGAATATAATGTCTCAGTGCCGGTATCGGTAAATGTTTCAAGAATGGATATATATTTTCCAGGACTCAGGGATAATTTCGTAAGACTACTAAGTGAAAATGGACTTGAATCAAATGAGCTCATGCTGGAGATAACAGAATCTGCATATTCTGAAAATGCTGAAGAACTGATCTCTATAGTCGAGAAGCTTAGAACTGAAGGTTTCATGATAGAGATGGATGACTTTGGAACTGGTTATTCATCCCTGAATATGATTACATCTATTCCGATAGATGCATTAAAACTGGATATGAAGTTTGTACGCAATATGGAAAAGGATGAGAAGAGCATGAAGCTGGTTGAACTCGTTCTTGAGATAGCGGAGTTCCTTCAGGTTCCAGTTATAGCAGAAGGAGTAGAGACAGAGAATCAGCTGAAACTGTTGAAGGAAAGGGGCTGTGATATTATTCAGGGGTATTACTTTTCAAAGCCTGTTCCTCCAGAAGAGTTTACAGAGTTTTTTGGACGTTAGGGGGAGTGAATATGCTGAGTGTTGAAGCGTTAAGAGAATATGGAGCAAATGTTGATGAGGGATTAGGCAGATGTATGGGAAATAAAGATTTATATCTGAGACTTGTATCTACTGTTCCTTCTGAAAAAAGTTTTGGATTGCTTAAAGATAGTTTAGAATCAGGTGATCTTGGCGCTGCATTTGAAGCTGCTCATGCACTGAAAGGTATTACTGGTAATCTTGCACTTACTCCTCTATATGAGCCAATTGTTGAGATTACTGAACTACTGAGAGCGAGAAAGGATATGGATTATACAGATATTTTGTCAGGCATTCTTCGTAGTAAGGATGAGCTTGAGAATATATCTAAGTAAGATATGGAAACAAATGATTTAATTAACAGAATAAATGAACTCGCAGAGAAAGCTTATAGTGAGAATAGATTTCTATTCACTGATTTCCTGGATATGTCGCAGCTTTCTAGCTTTTATAGCATAGAGAAGGATCTTGCATATGTTGGAACAGCTGTATCGGGCGGAACGGAGGGCTGTGAAAGATGTATAGTTAGATTTGGTTCGCCAGATAACTTAGGCTATGATGAATCATTTCCAATAGCTCTGCTGCATATATGTCCTATACAGAAGAAGTTTTCAGATACACTCGCGCATCGTGATTTTCTAGGTTCAGTTATTGGACTTGGTATAGAACGTACGAAGCTTGGTGATATTATAGTTAGAGATAATGAGGGTTACTTCTTCGTTGCGGACAGTATCAGTGAATATATTATCGATAATCTGACTAAGGTAAAGCATACGAGTGTAAGAGTTTCTAGGTGTGAGGATATTCCAGAAACTATTGCACCGAAGTTTTCGGAAGAGAGTATAATAGTAAGTAGTAACAGACTCGATGCTATCATAGCGAGGGTATATAAGCTCTCAAGAGATCAGGCGGTGAGTCAAATATCCGAAGGGAAGGTCTTTCTTTCGGGAAGGCAGATGACAGAAAATGCAAAATCTCTAAAGAGTGGAGATGTGATATCTGTTAGAGGAAAAGGCAAGTTTATCTTTGATGGTGAAGGTGGTAATACCAAGAAAGATAAGCTTTATATCAAGATTAAGCGTTATATTTAATCGTAAAATCTGGGTAAGAGGACTTCTGAGAATGATTAAAGAATTGATTATACAAAACTGGGCAAATGTATTAGTTCTAGTAGCTTTTGCGATACTGCTTAGAACAACTGTTTTTCTGGATAAGAGAACTGTACTTCGTATGTATGCTCTAATTCTTGGATTATTTATCTTTTCGCTTATTGTATATCTAGAGTTTTCACTACAAGAAATTGGTGGATTTAATAATATTAGAATGGTGATTATGGCTATTCGGTATAGTACAACTCCTCTCGTTATAGCACTTATTATCTACACTCTTGCAAAGGATGTTCATTGGGCGGTATTTATTCCTGCAGTTATACTTACCGTCTTAGATATCATTTCTATATTCACAGGAATCATATTCAGTCTGGAAGCTGATGGTACACTTAAGAGAGGTTTATTAGGTTATCTGCCATATATTATGGTTGGGGGTTACTCTTTCCTACTCGTGTATCTTATGATTAAGAGAAGCAATAAGCGTTCAACGGAAATCTTTCCAGTTATATTTCTATGTTTCGCCTTTGCGTCTGGACTGATTCTTCCATTTATTCTCGGAAAGGATTATTCCAAGATATTCTGTGTGACTATTACGATAGCACTCTTTGTATATTATGTATTTTTAATTCTTCAATTAACTGAAAAAGATGCGCTTACGGGTCTTTTAAATCGTCAGTCCTTCTATGCGGCGGTGAGCAATGATGCGAAGGACTTAAATGCTGTCGTGACGATTGATATGAATGGACTGAAAGCCATAAATGACCTGGAAGGACATGCGGCTGGTGACATAGCTCTTAAGACTCTTGCGGGTTGCTTTATGAAGGCCTCTACAGTGAAGGATTCTGTATACAGGCTGGGTGGCGACGAGTTTGTTATAGTCTGCAGAAAGGTATCTGAGGAAGATGTTCAGAAGCTGGTAAAGAGTATTAAGGATACGGTGTCTGAGACGAAGTATCACTGCGCTATAGGATATAGCTTCTGTGAGAGTGGTTCTAGAGATGTCGACGAGATGCTTAAAGAATCAGATGAAATGATGTATAAAGATAAAATGGATTATTATTCACAACCAGGTAACAAGAAGTACCGAGAATGATTTAATCAAAGTCGAAGTAAATATAGAGAACTACAACTATAGAAAATAGCAATGAAGTGGCTTATTTAGTGAAAAAGATTGGTTAATCTGAATATTTACAAATAATTTAAAAAATCATATAGTATTGTCCGTTGTGGGAAAAGAGGGAGAGTACTATTATGAAAAAAGATAAGCTTAAACCTATGCTATTTAGCGTAATGAAGACCTATGATGGAAAGAAGCTGGTAACCGATATAGTGTCGGGTATCATAGTTGCAATCATTGCACTTCCATTATCTATCGCTCTGGCGCTTGCTTCAGGTGTTGGACCTGAACAAGGTATATATACAGCCATAGTAGCAGGTTTCATTATATCATTTCTAGGAGGAAGCCGTGTTCAGATAGCTGGACCTACAGCTGCATTTGCAACTATTGTTGCAGGTATCGTAGCGAAGAACGGTATGAGCGGTCTTGCTCTTGCAACTGTTATGGCCGGAATTCTTCTTATAGTTATGGGATTTCTCAGACTAGGATCCCTTATCAGATTTATCCCCTATACTATCACTACAGGATTTACAGCAGGTATTGCTGTTACTATCCTTGTAGGACAGATAAAGGATTTTCTGGGGCTAACATATCCTCAGGGTACAGTAACGATTGAAACTATGGAGAAAGTAGAAGCAATCGTACGAAATATCTCAACTATTAATGTACAGGCACTTATTGTAGGTGCTGTATGTCTTGTTATTCTTATCGTATGGCCATATATTTCAGAGAAGATACCAGGATCACTCATTGCAGTTATTGTTGGTATTCTAATGGTCAGATTCCTTAAAATGAATGTCAATACAATTGGTGATTTATATACAATTAGTAACAAACTTCCAGTTTTTGCTATGCCAGACTTTTCACTTGCTATGATTAAAAATGTAGCGCCAGATGCAGTGACTATAGCAATCCTAGCGGCTATAGAGTCGCTCCTTTCCTGCGTTGTGGCTGATGGAATGATCAATTCGCATCATAGATCCAATATGGAGCTTATAGCTCAGGGCGCCGGTAACATAGGTTCAGCTCTTCTGGGCGGTATCCCTGCAACTGGAGCTATAGCGAGAACTGCTGCAAATATTAAAAATGGTGGTAGAACACCTATAGCTGGTATGGTTCATTCTATAGTGCTTATACTTGTATTAGTTCTTCTTATGCCATATGCGGCACTTATTCCTATGCCAACTATTGCAGCTATACTTTTCATGGTTGCTTACAATATGTGTCAGTGGAGAACATTTGTTCATCTCTGCAAGACTTCTCCAAAGAGTGATATAGCAGTACTTGTTGTTACATTTGTGCTTACTGTTGTATTTGACCTTGTTGTTGCTATAGAGATTGGTATGATAATGGCTTGCGTTCTCTTTATGAAGAGAATGAGTGATGAATCAGTTGTATCAGGTTGGAAGTATTATGATCCTGAAGAGGATCCTGATGGTATTGACCTGAAGGAGATTCCAAAGCATGTTCGTATCTATGAGATATCAGGACCTATGTTCTTCGGAGATGCAGATAGACTGGCTGGGGTTCATTTCAAGGATTTCACAAAGGTTATCATATTCCGTATGAGAGGTGTTCCTGCACTTGATGCTTCTGCAATGCACGCTATGGAACAGCTATATGATAGATGCGAGGCGGCGGGAGTTCAGATGGTATTCTCTCATGTAAATGAGCAGCCTATGAAGACTATGGAAAAGAGTGGATTCGTAGAAAAGGTTGGACGAGACAACTTTAGACCTCATATAGATGATGCGATAGAGTGGGCTTCGAATATAGAGTAAACTATGTATTGATTAATGAAAGTTTTAAGGGATAGAGGTATGTTATGACATTCAGGGAGTTTTTCTATTCGGAATATATATATCAATGTTTGATTACTTTTATTTCAGGTTTTGCTGAAATCTTTTCTATATTAACAGTTATACTTATTGCAACATGTTTTATGGGAAGAAATGCAAAGCTTACAAAGAAATGTCTTCCTTTTTTTGGAGGATACTTATTCGTTGGCATTATAGAAATCGTATATGATCTATATATTGGTATAAAGCAGTTAAAAGAATATGGAAATGAGCCGGCTACAGGCGAATATTATGGAAGCGAGTTATCAACTGTATTTAACTACATAGCTATGATCTTGGTAATCGTTACCACGATATGTGTTGCATGTACAGTATATGAAAAAAAGAAGATTCGAAGAAGTATTGAAGCGGTAGTAATACTTATATTAGTAGAAAATTATGTTCAATGTATATTGGTTGATTCTTATGCATTCATATCTGGAGATATAGTGAGGGTATATAATGCTTGGAAATATCAGACTATTTATCTCCAATTCTTTGTGTTCTATATACTGTCATATACTGCCACATTCCTTATAGCATTCTTAGTACTTTATTTCGGATTATATAAAAAGCAGAGATTCATATATGTAAGTTGGCCATATAGGATACTATTTGTATTCTGGATCATACTTATGTCGTTAGTACCTAGTTCAGTGGTTGAATCATATGTACAAGAGATAGTAGAAGTCAGATCACTGGAATATGTATTTGGTTTTGTGCTTATACTTTTTGGACTTGTCATACCATTTATTATCTTTTCTCTTGTTTCAAAGAAAAATGCAGAAGAAAAGCTGAAGATTCAAGAGCAATATATTGAAGCTGAGCTAGAGTATATTAATCAGTATAAGAAAAGTCAAAATGAAACACGAGCCTTTAGACATGATATAGCAAATAACCTAGCGCTTCTTTCCACTATGTTAGGTGAAGGAAAGCAGGATGAGGCTGAGGAACATCTGGATGAACTTCTTGGAAGTGTAAGAGGTATGTCACCTAAGTATGTTACGGGTGATGAAATGCTGGACTGTATAGTCGGTATGAAGGCTATGTCTATGGAAGAAAAAGGAATTAGCTTTGAGATAGATGGTACTATAGATGGGGGCCTTGATATGAAGGCAATTGATATCTGCAATATCTTTGCAAATGCTATCGATAATGCCATAGAGGCATGTGAGAAAATCTCAGAGGAAAGTAAGAGATGGATTAAACTTACTGCTAAGAAGACAGATCATTTCCTGAATATTAATCTGGATAATTCTATGGTCTCAGAAAAAAATGGAGTATCTGCGGATAACCTTTTTAAGGGAGTAGGACGAAAGACTTCTAAGAAGGACAAGAATCTTCATGGCTTTGGAACCATTAACATGAAGAATACACTTGAAAAATATAGTGGTACTCTTAAAGCTAGAGAAGAGGATAATACATTTTCATTATCAATCATTATTCCTCGATAGGAGGACTAATAAAGAGAGCACTTCGGTGCTCTTTTTTTGTTATAATACTAAAAAATATGTATAATAGAATATGTGTTAAAAGTGTTTATTACGGATAGGGGGGCTTATGAACGAGAAGGATGAAGAATTAGAGAAGAGAATAGAGTATCTCGAGGAAAATGTCATAAAGGATGATATAGATAATCGAGGTATTAGAACAGGCATCCCGGCTATGACTAAGAAGGATTATATACTTGCGGGTATTTTTGCGGCTATATGCCTCATTTTAGTGATCATAGGGGGATGGGTATAATGAATAAAGTCGAGAAGGCTATAGAACAGGAAGTATACTTTGGAACTTATCCTGTTCTTCCTAAGGAGAGAAAATACGGTTTTATCGATGCACTTCTGGTGCTGTCGGGATATTGTATTGCCACATGGAGTTATACACAGGGTTCGTATCTTGCAACTCTTGTTAACTTTAAACAGCTTATCATAGGAGCATTTTTTGCTGCTCTTTTTATGCTTCTTATATACCAGATTCCGGTTATTCTATCTGTAAGATATGGAATAGACATCTGGATATGGTTAAGAAGTGTCTTTGGATTTAAGGGTGTAAATGTTGTAACCATCCTTATCATACTGGTTAATTTCCCTTGGTATGCAGTATGCTGTGAACTCTTCGCAGATTCGATGGAGAATCTTCTGGGACTCTTTGGTATAGGGCTCTTCCCGGGAGGACATCTGCTTCTTAGTATATCCTGTGTTGTACTTGGTACATTTATTGCTTATCGAGGTATCGGTAGTATTACATGGACTACGAGAATCCTTGTACCACTGCTTCTGCTAGTTGGTGTAGTAGTTGTTATCGTTGGTTTTACTTCTGTTCCTATAGATGTCATATGGAACTACAAACCTGAACTTACAGGCGATGTCAGTAAAACTACGAACTATATATTATCTATCGAGGCAAACTTTGCCTTCGTTATCACGTTGGTTGGAGGTATGGCCGAAGTTCCAAGACTTTGTAAGTCTGAGAAGTCCGGTTTCTATGCTGGCGTTCTGGGACAGGGACTTGCAGGTTCCTTCTTCGTAGTAGTTGGTGCTGTCATGGCTATAGCTATGCATCATGTGACTGGTGAAATGATAGATGACCCAACCATGATGCTTGCAACTCTTTCTGCTCCAATCCTTGGATTATCCTCGCTGCTTCTAGTAGCATTTGCTAATATAGGAACTCAGGCCGTTGGCTCGTATATATACGGTGTAATGCTTAAGTCAACATTTCCGAAGGTATCTTACAGAGTACTTGTTCTAATACTTGGAGCTTATGTAACAGTTCTATGCGTATGGGGAAAGATTACTGAGTATTTTGGAAGCTTTCTTACCATAGGAGCACTTGTGTATGCGCCCCTTGCGGCACTTCTGGTTGTTGACTTCTTCCTTGTGAGAAGACAGAAGATTGATCTAAGGAGTGCTTACGGTCTCGAAGGACATCACTCCTATGACTATACAAAGGGCTTTAATATAGTGGGACTTGTGTGCCTTGTATTCGGCTTCGTTCTGTCCCTTGTTATCTATAATCCAATTAAGGGAATAGTTCATGTTCCTGCACTTTTTGTTCTTACACCAACTGGCTGCTCATTCCTTGTAACGGGAATACTTTATTTCTTTCTATGTAAGCTTGCACCTATCAGACGTTATGTAAGAAAGGATGCTTATGTGGTTCCAGACAAGAAGCCCTTTGACAGAGATAAGGTGCCTCCCAAACAGAACCTGATTCTTTTTCCACTGATGCTTCTCATATGCAAGGTTCTAACGGCTAGAAACAAGCTGAAGATTGATAAGCACAACATGGAAGGCCTGAAGCCTCCATTTCTCGTGCTTGGTACACATCATTCCTTTACGGACTTCTATGTGACTCCACTTTGTCTTGCTCCCTACAGGGCAAATTATATCTCCGAGCTGGAGGGCTTTGAGAATTACGGCGAGTGGATATATAGACAGGTAGGCTGTCTTGGAACGAGAAAGTTTATCAATGATCAGGCTCTGATTAAGAATATAAGACGTGTTATAAAGCGTAAGGGTATCATGGTTATATACCCTGAAGCAAGATATGCAAATGTTGGAACTCCGTCGGAACTTCCTCGATCAGTTGCAAAGCTGGTAAGACTCTTAAAGGTTCCTGTTGTAATAGTAAATATGCAGGGCAATTATCTCCTTTCCCCTATCTGGAATCTGAAGGAGAGAAAGTCGGTAAGACTTCATGCGGATGTTACTTGCGTCCTCAGTGCTGACGATGCAAAGACTAAGAGTGTAGAAGAGATTCATCAGATACTGACAGAAGGTCTCGACTATGATGAATACAAGTATCAGCGCGATAATAATATGGTAATAGCTGATGATTTCCGGGCAGAGGGACTTCATATGCCTCTATATCAGTGTATCTCTTGTAAGACAGAGTTCAAGATGATAACCAAGGGTTCAACGATTAAGTGTGAAGCCTGCGGAGCTGAGTATGAAATGGATGAGCTGGGTACACTTCATAAGAAGGGTTCGGAAGATTCGCTATATATCCCTGACTGGTATGACTGGGAGAGACAGCGCGTAAATGAAGAGATAGATGCTGGGGAGTATCTGCTGGATACTCGCGTACGGATTGAGGCTCTGCCTAATTCATTTAACTTCGTCGATTGTGGTGAGGGAAGACTGGTTCACTCCGAAGACGGATTTGATCTGACATATTATAATTACAGAACTGACCAGATGGAGACGCTTCATTTTGCTCCTAAATCAACTATATCGATTCATACAGAGTATGACTATAGGGGTAAGGGACAATGCGTCACACTTTCGACGATGGATGATACATTCTTTATATATCCACTTGAGGATGGCTTTAACGCAACGAAGATTCAGTTCGCGACAGAGTATCTGGCCAAGAAGTAGGAAGCATTTGAATATATTAATTTGAGAAAGATATTTTAGATAGGTTACAACATGAAGAAGCTGACGCTTGGAATCCTCGCGCATGTTGATGCAGGAAAGACAACACTTACCGAGAGTATTCTATATAATCTCGGAATGATTAAGAATGCTGGCCGAGTAGATAACGGTGACGCTTTTCTAGATACGGAAGTTCTGGAAAAAAAGCGCGGTGTTACAATACTTTCAAAGCAGGCACTCTGCACGCTGGATGAGGATAATAAACTAAATAATAGTGGAGATTCTATAAGAGTTACTCTAATAGATACACCTGGACATGCTGATTTTATCGGTGAGGCTGAGAGAGTGCTATCGGTTCTTGATCTAGCCCTTCTTCTAGTGAGTGGGCCGGACGGAGTTACCGCTTCTACCAAGCGTCTGGTAAGCATGCTGAAGAACTACAAAGTTCCATATGTTGTTTTTGTAAATAAGATGGATATGTGCGAACGCTCAAAGGATGAGATAATCTCTGAGCTGGGTGAAAAGCTTGGAGAAGGCTTTATAGCAAGTGGAGATATTCAGGAAAAGGAAGAGGAGATAGCTTCCCTCTCTGAAGAAACTATAGAGAAGTATCTGGAGGAAGGAAGTCTCGAGCATCAGGATTATATAGATCTTATCTCTAATGGTTCCTTCCATCCTGTGGTATTCGGTTCAGCTCTTAAGAATGAGAAGGTTGATGAACTTATCTCTCTTATTACAAAGTATCTTCCTACGGTGATTTATAAAGATACATTTTCGGCAAAGGTTTTTAAGATTGGATACGAGAATGGACAGAAGCTTTCATACGTTAAGATTACAGGTGGAAGCATATCTGTTAGAAATGAAATCGACGACGAGAGACTTTCTGGCGAGAAGATTAGTCAGATCAGGAGTTACAGCGGCGGTAAGTTTGAAAGTATCGGAGAAGCTGAGGCTGGTGATATCGTAACATTCTTAGGACTAGGTAATACATTTGCAGGTATGGGAATAGGTCAGGAGTTTGATGATGATACTCCGATATGTCAGCCTGTGCTGAGATATGATCTCGTCCTTCCTGCGGATGTTCCACTCCGTGTATTTTTGCCAAAGATAAAGGAACTATGTTCGGAGGATCCTCTACTTCATCTTGAGATAACTGGTGAAGATACAGCAAGCATCTCTGTGATGGGTGCTTTCCAAATGGAGATTCTAAAGGAACGTGTTCTAGAAAGATATAACGTTGCTATAGATTTCACAAAGGGCAGCTTTGTCTATAAGGAAACTATAGCAAATCCTGTGATAGGCTATGGACATTTTGAACCTCTTCGTCATTACTCAGAAGTACAGATTCTTCTGACACCACTTAAGCGTGGTGCTGGACTAGAGGTGGCAAGTGATCTCAGTGTGAGTGATCTTGATATTAATTGGCAGAAAACTATCCTATCAACCCTTACGAATCATTTACCAGTGGGGGTGCTTACAGGTTCTGCACTTACTGATATAAGATTTACCCTAGTTGCAGGAAAGGCGCATCTTAAGCATACAGACAGCCAGGACTTTCGTGAGGCGGTTAGGCGTGCTATAAGACAGGCGCTTATGAAGACACAAAGTGTACTTCTTGAACCTATGTACGATTTTATCATTTCTCTTCCAACAGAGAGCGTTGGTCGTGTTATGACGGAAATCTCTGACATGGGAGGTACGGTGACGCTGGGAGCGGACGGAACTATGTCGGGCAGTGCGCCGGCAAGATGTATCGCCGACTACCAGACGAGGCTCACCGAATATACCTCTGGTCAGGGTACCATAGAGCTAAAGTTTGCAGGCTACTCAGATATGCCTCAGGATATAGCCGAACAGGTGATAGCCGACAAGGGCTATGATCCTGATACTGACAAGGATAATCCATCAGGAAGTATCTTTATCGATCATGGGGCTGGATACTATGTTCCATGGTTTGAGTGTGAAGCTATGATGCATCTTGATTCGATGGAGTCTGAGTACTTTGATATAGAAACTGAAACTGATGATCAGCGCTTGCAGCGTGAAGCAGAGTTACTGAGACAAGAACATCTACGTTCAGAAAAGAATAGATCTGCAGAGAATAGAGACAGAGCTCTCGGTACCGATGAGATAGATGATATATTAAGAAGTGCGACTCATTCAAATGCTGGAAATGAAAACCGCCATACGAAGAGAGTGTATCTTAGTAAGAGTACTGTGCAGGCTGAGATGAGAGCTAGAAACGTACAGTCAGACACATCTCAGACAGGGGTAGGAAATACTCAGACGGGCTCTGTTCAGACAGGAACAGGAGATGCTCAGTCTGACACATCTCGCAAGTCGTATTCCAAGCATATAGACAAAAAGAAGCTTGATAAGAAGAAGTATCTTCTAGTTGATGGCTACAACATAATACATGCATGGCAAGATCTGAAGATGCTTATCTCAGATACAAAAGCTACAAAGGAACAGCAGTCCCTCGATTTAGAAGGAGCTAGGTTCAAGCTTTTAGATATGATGTCTGAATATAAAGCTCTGAAGGGAACGGAAGTGATAGTTGTCTTCGATGCGTATAACGTACGAGGTCATTTTACAGAGAAAATGGACTATCTTGGAGTGCATGTTGTATATACCAAGGAAGCTGAAACAGCCGACCAGTATATCGCTCGCTTCACGGTAGAAAACTCCAAGAATCTGGATATAACAGTTGCCACTTCGGACAGCATGATTCAGCTGATCATACGTGGCGAGAATTCCAAGATGCTTACAGCGCTCCAGCTAGAAAGTGACTACAGGAGTCTGCGCGGCGCCTACGGCTTCTAATACTTCATTAGCTAATTTTAGAGCAAAAACAAGCTAGATTAAGTTTGAAAGGTTTCGGTAGTAAGAATGATTTTCTTGACGGGTGATACCCACGGAGACATCAGAAGATTAAATGCAGCTTCTTTCTTTGAACAGAAGGAAATGACCAAGGATGATTATTTGATAATCCTTGGTGATTTTGGCTTGGTGTGGGATTATAAGGGAGAATCAAGATATGAGAAGAATTGGCTTGATTGGCTAGATGAGAAGTCATTTACTACTCTTTTTATAGATGGAAATCATGAGAATCATGACCGATTGGATGCTATGGAAGTTGAAGAGTGGCATGGTGGTAAGGTTCACAGGCTTCGTCCTTCAGTTATGCATCTTATGAGGGGACAGGTCTTTGACATAGATGGACTGAGTATATTTACATTTGGCGGAGCTGGTTCGCATGATATCTCTGATGGAATACTTGAGCCTGGAGATCCTAAAATAATGAAGTGGAGTCAAGACTATTCGAAGCTTTTTCGTGTCAGAGGTGTAAGTTGGTGGGCGAGAGAACTTCCTTCGGAAGAAGAAATGGAGGAAGGAAGACGTAACCTTGATAAGGTAGATTGGAAAGTTGATTTTGTCCTTACACATTGTACTTCGGCAAATACGACAGCGTTGATCGGCGGAGGTGCTTATTCACAGGATATTCTGACTAACTATCTTCAGGAGATAAGAGAAAAGCTTACATTTAAGAGATGGTTCTTTGGACACCATCATATGAACAGGCAGATTAACAGTGAAGAAATATGCCTGTATGAACAGATAATCAGAGTTCATTAATGGTGAGTGTAAAACATATAGTAAAAAGATGCTGAAATTATGCTTTTTGTTGATAATCTAACGTATGTTAGGTGGAAACTAAGAGGATAGTATTGGTTCTATATGTGAGGAAATATGTATAATAAGTTTTTTAAGAATAAGAAAAGCCGGCTTGCATCACTACTGATTTTGACATTGATGTTATCAGGTTGTGGCAGTAATGAAGTAGAGGTAGGAGATGATTACGGAGTTCCGGATGGTGCTACTACGACTGATGCTTCGGCTGATAGTTATATGAAAATAAATGAAGCTTCGATGGTTGATGTAGAACTGGATTGGGCAGACACTTTCACTGAAGATAATACCACGTTTTCATTAAGTTTAGACTATGATGACAGCATTAATCCAGAGGAGCTCTGTACTTATAAACTTAGAGCAGTGTCTTGTGATGAGAAGAAAGATGAAGATTTGGTCAATTCTCTTTTCGGGGATACAGGCAAAAAGCTAGAATCTATATCCAATAGTAGTACTTCGGAATATATCCCATTTATATATAAGTATAAAACAATTAAGGCTATACTTGATAAGGAGCCAAGAGAACAGTCGAGCGATCCTTTTGAGGATTTTTATGGATATATAAACTATGATACTAAAGAATTTGATTCTATAATATCTCCTGGTGAAAAAGAGGAATGCAAATGGGTAGATAGTGATAAGTACTATATTCATATGTATGAGGGCAAGTATAATGATATGAGATATGGGTTGATACTTGCTTACGATAAGGTTGAAAATACTAGATTTATATACTTTAAACCTGTAAATATAGATGAGTACTTTCCAGATATGAATATAAAGACGGTTATGCACCGCAATTCGATGGATCAAAATGGCTACCCTTGCATTGATAATATATGTACCTTAGAAGAAGATGAGGTAAAGAAACAGGCTGTAGATTTTCTGAATGATAAACTTGGTTTATCAGAATCAGAAAGTAACTTAGGTAATGATTTTTTTACATATACTAGAAAAGCTAGACCATTAATTGGATTCAACGAGAGTGTGGGAATCGTAGATTCTAGAGCTATTGATTCTATATCACAGATGGTATTTACAGATTCTGATTATGTTCATTCAATAGAGAATTATCAACCTACCTTTAAGGCGGCTAATGTAGAGATTCATAGTACTGATCAGTTTCCAAGAACTGTCGAGCTTTTATCAGAACAGGATGACTTGATGGAAGATGCCCTACAGGAAGGTGCTATATTTTCATGTGCTTTAGCTGATCCATATAGATATCTTAATTGGGAAGAACATGAAGATGATATGGTAACATATACCTGCGATGGATATGCGTTATATCTAAATTATGGTTATTCGAATAATATTGGGAGTTCTAGCGAATATGGAGTAAGTGAAGTTTATAGAAGAAATGAGGCACCAGTTAGTTGTGGCTCTATTGAGGTAACAAGTAAGGGAATCTTTGGAGTAGATATCATGTATATGTTTGATGTCGAGTCAGTTGAGCCGATCTCTCTTGTAGATCAGGATACGATTGTAGATTCTTTAAAAAAAGCAGTTAAGTCTGATGATTTTGCCCAGTATATTTCTGATGATCCGGATGCTTTATATGATGTTTCTTCTATAGCAAATAATCTTATATATTACTATGATGAAAAGTCGTCTATGTATTGTCCTGCATGGGATATAGCGTTATATGTATATGATATGGCGGCAACATCGAGTGATGCGCAGGAGGAAACAATATTTATCACACCTGATGACTATACTTATGTATATATAGATGCGACAACAGGTAATCTACTTAAAATCAGTAAAGGTGTTAAATAATTAGATTTAAAAATTATACTGCAAGTATAATGACAAATAATATAAAATGTGTTATCTTGTTATATGGCTTCAGCAAAACCTGCAGAAGACCGCGTAGTTTAGAAGTAACTAGAGATAAAATATTAGGGCAGGCGTGCCCTGGAAAGGATAAATAGATGTTCGCATATGTAACTAAGAAACTGAATATTAAGCGCTCCAGCAATATTAGTACTATGTGCCCTATATCAGAAGGGAATAACGTAGTATTTATGCGTGCATTTAAGATGAGTGGATCCTTGGATACTTATGAGAAGCATAGAATTAAAAGGTCTTAGTGATGCTTCTTAATTAGATACATTTGATATGTAACCGCTTATCTTGTCATATGCACAAGGTAAGCGTTTTTTTTACACTTAGTTGAAGAAAAAGTACAGATATGAGTTTGTGGAATAGGAGGACAATATGGAAATGATACCTATGATTGATACTATTGGTACTGGTAGAAATATTACCGTACTTCGTAAAAGAGCAGGTCTCTCGGTAGCAGATCTGCAAGATATATTTGGATTTGCAACTCCACAAGCCATCTACAAATGGCAACGTGGCATGACTCTTCCAACTATTGATAATCTGGTGGTGCTAGCGACGGTATTCGGAGTAACTATGGATGAAATCATTGTCGTAATGAGTCAGGATACTCGCATGACTGCTTAATAGAGCGGATATACTCACTAACTAATGAAACAGGGGAATTCCCCTGTTTTTTTATGTTTATTATCTGGCTGTAATATCCGCAATATGTAGGTATATTTGTAAGAATAACTATGTTCTTTTTAATAGAATTACATGGTATTATGAAGAAGATTTTATGGAGAACTTTCTGAAGGGGGAATTAGTTTAAAATGAGCGAACACAAGATAAAACCTGTGACTATACAGGATGATAAATATAGATTCGATGCCTTTAAGAATGGAGAAGTTTTATTCGGTAAGAAGGGGCGTCTTCCTGCCATGGGTTGGAACAGCTGGAATGCTTTTGGAAGTGGTAATAATGAAGAACTCACAAAAGCTATGGCAGATAAAATGATAGAGCTAGGTCTGGATAAATATGGCTATATATATGTTGTGCTGGATGATGGCTGCTATGCATCAAAAAGAGTGGAGGGACATCTCGCAAGCGACGCGGAGAAGTTTCCTAGTGGCTTTATGGCTATGTCTGACTATATTCATAGCAAAGGTCTTAAGTATGGTATGTATAATGATGTCGGTGACAGACTCTGCTCAGGTCTTGAAGTTGGAACGGTTGGGTATGAGGAGATTGACTGCCAGGATTATATTAAGTGGAAGATAGATTATATCAAGGTGGATAATTGCTACAATATCTGGGATAATGCTACTTTCTCTTGTCCAAAGAATGCAAAGTATACATTTGCCCCTGATATAAAAGGTATAAAACTTGTTAAGGTATCAAAAGAGGGGACGAAGTCTAGTAACCTTGAAATGGGTGTTACGAAGTATAGCATATCCGATGGAAAGATTACTGGTGAGAGAGCATATATTGAAGGTGGGTATGCAACGGGTATCGGTACATTTGACGGTACAAGTCCTGATGCATCGCCTGTATCAGAACTTAGCAGTGAGGTTCATTTTAATGTAAATGTATCTGAAGGTGCAGAGTATGATCTATATGTTGATGCGAGATGTAGAACAAGAGAGGGCTCAGGAGGCTGGCTTCAGGTGGCAGTTGGAACAAACTACTACTATGATGATCTGCTTATAGATTCTGTTGATACAGAGATATGCACAGATAAACCTATCAGAATAAAACTAAGTAAGGGCGAGAATGTAATCCGTCTTATGAATCATCGTCGTCAGGAAAATACTCTCACTTCTTACGCAAAGATACAGGAGTGTTTTGAAAAACTCGCTCCTGAGAAAGATATACTCTTTTCGATATGTGAGTGGGGTAAGACTCAGCCTCATAACTGGGGATATAAAGTGGGAGACTCTTGGAGAATTCTGAATGATATAACATTTCAGGTTGGTTCCGATGGGGATCCTGGTACGGTTTCCTGGGAAGGTGCTTATACAACTAGCGTAACAGCACAGTATAACAAGGCTGTCATAATGGATGAGTTTGCGGGACTGGATAAGGGCTGGAATGATCCGGATATGTTAGTTATAGGAATGAACGGCATGACGGATACTATGAATAAGACTCATATGACTATGTGGTGCATGCTGAACTCTCCTCTTATGCTTGGAATGGATCTTCGACGCGTTGAGAAGAATGACGATATATATAAGATAATCACAAATGAAGATTTAATAGCCCTGAATCAAGATGCGCTTGGAGTGCAGGCTAAGAGAATCTTCACCTCAAAGGGTGTTAAGCCTGATACTACATATCTTCGCGATAATGATAGGGTAGATGTTCTGGCTAAGCCACTCTCAGATGGAAGCGTGGCGCTGTCCTTCATAAATGTCAGCCTTGGATTTAGAGAAGATAGGATATCTATCAGCCCAGAGCTCATAAGGGAATATATTGGTGGCAAGATGAAAGATGCAGATAATTTCGTAAATGCATCTAAGTATAAAGTAAAGAATCTATGGACTAAGGAAGAATCAGTTGTTGAGGCAAATGAGGTAGCTGAGAAAGGATTTAATGTATCTGGACTTGCAGCTACAGATAACCTCACACTACGAATTATACCTATGTAAGAAAAAATATCCTAGATACAATTCTTATACATTTATATATTACATTTTCTTTGTAAAATGAAACTATAGGATGTAGAAGTAAAGGGGTATTTATGAAGGTAAAGAAGTTACTGGCAATGTCACTTTGTTTGTCATTTGCATTCTCGTTAACAGGATGCGGAGCAGGTGGAGAATCAGAAGCCAGCACTGAAGAGATGACATCTGTCGCTGAAAAGATAGTTGTTACTACAGAGGCTTCCACAGAAGCAACCACCGAAGAAGTAATAGAGGAAGAAACTACTGAGGAAAGTAGTAGTGCAGTACTCCCATATGATGGAGACGAACTGGTAAGTAAGTATGCTAGCTTTGAAGTCACCTCCAGCAGTATAACTGATGGAGTGTGGAACGATGTAATCTCTAATTCAGATAAGGGTTCAAATGCATCACCTGAGCTTACATGGGAACCAGTTGAAGGAGCTACAGTATATGCAATCTATATGGTTGATATAAACATGCATTATTTCCTGCACTGGAACTCAAATGGAATAACTGAGACATCGCTTCCAGAAGGATGGGCACCAGAGTCAGATTACGTAGGTCCATATCCACCAGAAGGCGGTACACACACTTATGACGTATATGTTATAGCATTGAAGAATCCTATAGAGAGATTAAAGGGCGGAGTTAATTCACTGACCGTCAACATGCAAGACTTTATCGATTCGACCGATACAGATATAGACGGCAACACTGGAAATATAGTGGCAATTGGACATCTATCAGGAGACTTCACAAATGATTAGAATTTAATATACATTTCATATATTTAATCGGACGACACTTCAATGTCGTCCGGTTTTTCTATATAATTATAAGCATACAAAGTAAAGTTTAGAGAAAAGGAGAGAAAAGTATGAATGCACTGATAATTAATTGTAGCCCTGTTCGTACAGGAGCAACCGCGGAGATAGTTAAGATAGTTTCGGAACAGTTATCAGAGAGGTACAGTGTTAAAAGTATATGCATAGATGATTATAGCTATGCATTTTGTAAAGGCTGTCGCTCATGTCATAGCACAGCGAAATGCGTTATGAACGATGCAGCAGTCATTGAGAATATTATGAGCGAGTATGATGATTCAGATATTATAGTTTCTGTGTCACCATCATACTGGGCTGATATACCAGGTCAGTTTAAAGCATTCATCGATAGATGTACGCCGTGGTGTAATACTCATGAACCACATGCAACGATTAAGCCTGAAAAGAAAGGATATACTATCGCTTTGAGAACTGGACCAAGCATGCCAGAATGCGAGAAAATAATCGGTAGCGTAGAGCATTTCTATGGTCATTTAGAGATAGAGAGTGTGGGACATCTTGGACTTACATCTATCGAATATAAAGAGGAAGTGGAACCAAGAAAGAAGGAAATCTTAGAATTCTGTAAATCTATATGAGAAGGGCTTTACGATAATGAAAATAGATAAGAATATAAACCATGTAATATTTGATGTATACGGAACACTCATTTCTACAGGGACAGGTTCAGTTGATGCAACAAGGAAAATCTTTGAGAATCTAAATGTTAGTGATCCACCGGAATTAATATATGCTGAGTGGAAGAAGAAACATAAGATGAATATGCAGTCTCTTGAGGAGTTTGCATGCGAAAGAGATATATTCGTTATGGATCTGAAACAACTATTTTTGGAATATGGAATCGATAAATCAGCAGAAGTATGCGTTAAACCGATGCTCGATTCTTTGTATAATAGAAGCTTGTTTGACGATACAGAAGAGACGATAAAGTATCTGCTTGGAAAGTATAATGTGGCTATTGGTTCTACAACTGATGATGAACCTCTTCTCTCAAATATGAAGGGCACTATTCTCGAAGAGATACCGAATGTTTTTACATCTGAAAATCTTATGGTATATAAGCCGCAAAAAGAGTTTTATCAGAAGATACTGCAAGCTACAGGTTGGAAGGCAGAAGAATGTTTATTTGTGGGAGATTCGATAGATGATGATGTGAATGGCCCACTTAAAGTTGGAATGAATGCTTGCTTAGTAGATAGAAAAGGACGGGGTATTATATTAGATAAAAATGTTCTAAAGATATGTGAATTAAGAGAGTTATGTGATATCTTATAGAAGAGTATTTTAATTGGTAAGAGCATATAGAGCCTTTAGTTGAAAAAAGCACTGGAAGAAGTAGAAGCGATTATGCAGGAGTTTGGTTTCGAACCAACGCTCTATAAACTATTAGTGGAGAGTGAGAAATGACAGACGATAAAGACTTATTATGGGAAGAAGTGAGTACGGAACATATAGTTCAGGATGAGTGGATTGATTTTAGAAAGTCCGCTTTCAGATTTCCAGATGGAAATATCTTTGAACCATATTATACATATAGCAGAAGAGATTATGTGGTAATCGTAGCATTCGATGAAGAGGATAAAGTTATATGCGTAAGACAGTTCCGTCAGGGTATCAGAGAAGTGACTACGGAGTACCCAGCAGGTGGTATAGAACGAGAGGATGGAAAGCAATATGGCGATAGAAATCCATCTTCTGCAGAGGATGCGCTAGCTGCTGCAAAGAGAGAACTTAGTGAAGAGACTGGATATGAGTCAGATGAATGGGAGCATCTCATTACGATTCCTTCAAATGCAACCATTGCCGATAATATGGCATATATCTATGTTGCTAGAAACTGCAAGAAGGTGTCAGGACAGAATCTTGATGACATGGAGTTCCTAAATGTAGAGAGATAC
>CACWGK010000019.1 GCA_902760415.1 uncultured Lachnospiraceae bacterium | reverse complement strand
CAAGCTGAGTAGCAGTAAAACCCTGAATCATTCCGCATTCTTTACAACAATAGCAAATAACAGGACTTCTTTTGGGCTTTAATTTATTAATCTCTCCATCAGGGTAAAAAAACACTCCATGCATTCCTGCCATTAAGCCTTTTATCAACTCTCCACCGCATTTTTCACATTTATTATTCATTGTTTTCCTCCTGAATTCAGATTAACCTTTCTCGGTTATCCTAAAATAAACATTTATAAATTACTCGTTTTATCCATCTCTTTTTACAACTATCACTATTCAAGTGAAACAATCAATAAAAGTTTCATTGTTTTCCTGTAACAATATCTATTCCAAAGATTACAGCAACGCCTATAGTAGCACTGAGTATTGCATATAGAAAAGCTATTCCCATATGACCACCTTTAATAAGATCAGTTGTTTCCAGTGCAAATGTTGAAAATGTAGTAAATCCACCACAGATTCCGGCTTTCAGGAAAAGTATCCATTTCGGATTAATTTCCGGATTTCTGGACGCCAGAACCGTTATAAATCCAATCAAAAGGCATCCAATAATATTTATACAAAATGTTTTGACTGGAAATACCATTGTTTCTTTAACCGGTATTAGTCCAATAAGGTAACGAAGCACCGCACCTATGAAGCCGCCCATACCTACTGCTATTATGTTCAAAGCTACATCCTCTCCGCCTTATAAAACGGGCATCTTTCTTTTATACATTGTTGATTCTGATTCGAAAACTCACATTCCTGATCTTCATATTCCAGTTTTACATCGTAATGCGAATTAACGTATTCCGTACCATTCTTAAATGCTACCATAGCATCTCTTTTACAACATCTAGGTCCATTGATTTTTCCTAGATCACTAATAGCTTTTGAAGTAAATGACATATGTTTCCCCCATGTACCATCTGTAGACAAGGGGCCTGTACCATCAATTATTGCTAAAGCTGCTCCAATCGAAGTGATAGCACCGCATACTCCCCATAATCCACACATAGCTCCTGGCATCCTTACCCCTTCCTTTACCAGCTGTTCCAGACTAGTATCTATATCAATCTTTCCACCAGCATTATAAAACGCCATAAGAAGGCATGCTCCATCAAGCACATGATGTTCTGGGCCATGCATATTTATATATTCTTTTTTAGCGATTATCTTAAAAATGTGCACAGGATTATTCCCCTGTTCCTGCTTTATATCATCTATGATAAGCTGTGCTTTCTCTTCAATAGTCATTATCACAATTTCTCCAAATCTAATATTCTATCTTTATTCGTGACACTTTCCACCATGAGAACACTCATGTCCCTCGTGGTGATCATGATGATCACAAGTTGCTTCTCCTATTTCAGGAAGCGAACCATCTATAAATGCCTTTACTACTTCATCAGCATCACCAGATGCACCTGCATAAAGTCGAATACCAGCTTCAGCCATTGCCATCTGAGCACCGCCACCTATACCACCACATATCAAAACTTCTGCACCAAGATTCATAAGGAATCCTGCTAATGCACCATGACCTGTCCCATTCGTATCTATCACTTCACTTGAAATGATATTTCCATCCGTTATTTCATATACTTTAAACTGAGGTGTTCTACCAAAATGCTGAAATATTTCTCCGTTTTCATAAGTTGTTGCTACTTTCATCTTTTCATTCTCCAATTAGTATTATTTGTCGTGATTAAGGCCAGGGGCATTAATGCCCCTAACACCTTAATATACATTACATAATAACATATGGAATCAATGCTTAACAGTTTACTTTTATCCAATTGCCATCTTCTTACTCTTTTGAGCTGCAGGTTCTCTAGTCGCATCTTTCTTTGCAACTTCTTCCTGCTTATTTGATATACGATCCTTGAGTGACTTCTAACCTTTCTCCTCTTTTATAGCAGTCTTTGCTTCTGCTTTCTTATCGCCTCGGTCATCCTGACTTTTATCGTTTTTTTCTACAGAAGCTTCTTTCTCCTGCTTTCTCTCTTCCATCTTATCCATCCTCACAAGTTCATGTGATTCTGAATCATACTGGAAGACATGATCCGAAAGCTTATCTTCATCACTTACGACTCCGGCATTGATCTGCTGAACCATTCCTTCAAGTTCATTTGAATCCATGCCCTGATCTATCGGAAGAATTATTGTTTCATGTACGCTGCTTGGAAGAACAATAAAGTCTCCGCCCAGTTTTTCTGCTATCTCATCCATAGCTTTCTGATTCAGGATTTCAGCTGCTCCATTTACGTTTTGTGTATTGGATCGCTGTGTTTCTTTTTCTATTTTCGATACCTCCACTACCTTTATCAAAACAACGAGTAACGACCATAACACAAAAAAGGACACTATCTAAAATTTCTTTTAGAAAGTGTCCTTGATTTGCAAAATATATAATTGACTACCTAATACAAAAATGCATATTTATGAATATCATTGCATTGAGTTTCAGAAAAGTGTTGTAAATTTGTTGTAAACTCACTCTTCATACCCTCGCAACACCGCATAAACACTAGGTTTTACTTCTTTTCACTCTTCAGAGTCGGGAAGAGTAAGACATCACGGATAGCTGGGCTGTCTGTCATAAGCATAACAAGTCTATCGATTCCGTATCCGATTCCTCCTGTAGGTGGCATACCTACTTCAAGTGCGTTGAGGAAGTCCTCATCTGTGTGGTTAGCTTCATCATCACCTGCATCGGCAAGTGCATCCTGTGCTGCAAATCTTTCTCTCTGATCGATTGGATCATTAAGCTCTGAATATGCGTTACACATCTCCCAACCATTCATGAACATCTCAAATCTCTCAACATAGTTTGGATCTTCTGGCTTCTTCTTTGTAAGTGGAGATATCTCTATTGGATGATCCATAACGAATGTAGGCTGGATCAGGTGCTCTTCTACATATGTTTCGAAGAAGAGGTTAAGGATATCACCCTTCTTGTGGAAATCTTCGAACTCGATATGATGTTCCTTAGCAAGTGCACGAGCTGCGTCAAGATCAGCAACTTCGTTCCAGTCAACACTGCTGTACTTCTTAACGGCATCAACCATAGTGATTCTCTCAAATGGCTTTCCAAGGTCCATCTCAACGCCCTGGTAAGTAATGGTTGTTGATCCATTAACCTCCTGAGCAATGTGACGGAACATGTTCTCTGTAAGATCCATCATGCCGTGATAATCTGTAAATGCCTGGTAGAGCTCCATAAGTGTAAACTCTGGGTTATGACGTGTATCAACACCCTCGTTACGGAAAACACGACCAATCTCGTATACTCTCTCCATACCACCAACGATAAGTCTCTTAAGGTAAAGCTCAAGAGATATACGAAGCTTAAGGTCTTCATCAAGAGCATTAAAATGTGTCTCAAAAGGACGAGCTGCAGCACCACCTGCATTTGATACAAGCATAGGTGTCTCAACTTCCATGAATCCCTGATCATCCAGGAATCTTCTGATAGTTGAGATAATCTTTGATCTCTTAATAAATGTTTCCTTTACATCAGTATTCATTATAAGATCTACATATCTCTGACGATATCTGATATCTGTATTTGTAAGTCCGTGGAACTTCTCTGGAAGAATCTGAAGTGACTTTGAAAGAAGGGTTACTGTGTCAGCATGAACTGATACTTCACCCATCATTGTACGGAATACATATCCTGTTACACCGATGATATCACCAACATCCAGTTTCTTGAAATCTGCATAATCATCTGTTCCTAGCTCATCTCTTGAAACAAATACCTGGATGTTTCCGCTCTTATCCTGAATATTACAGAATGAAGCCTTACCCATAACACGCTTTGACATCATTCTACCTGCGATGCTTACCTTAATAGGATTCGCATCCATGATAGCACGTCTCTCGTTATAAGCTTCTGTCTTAACAGCCTTTGCTTCTTCAGGCTCCATGCCTTCTGTATCAGGCATATCCTTTCCAACAAGAAGCTTCTCTTCTAATGCAATATATTCCTGTCTTGCCTGCTCTGTATGATAAGTCTGATCATACTTTGTGATCACAAATGGATCCTTTCCAGCTTCCTGAAGATTAGCCAGCTTCTCACGACGAACCTTAAGAAGCTGATTTATATCCTGCTGCTGACCCTGTCCATTGTTCTTGTTCTGATCTCCCATGTTCTTTTCCTCTCAAATATCATTTTATTTCATCAGAAAGGTAGCCTCTACCCTTCATACCGATATGCATACAAAAACCGCCAGAGTATAACTCCGGCGGTGATAAGTCTACATTACTTATTCTTATCTCTCTTGAAATCAAGAATCTTATAACTGTATCTACCATTTGGAGCATCTACTGTAATAACCTGACCTACCTTAGAACCGATAAGCTTTGATCCAATTGGTGATTCAACAGATATCTTTCCTGCGAGGATATTTGCACCAGTTGAACTGGAAATCTTGTATGTGAACTCCTGCTTGGACTCCATGTCTACAAAATGTACAGTACATCCGATGAATACAGACTCTGTATCCAGATTGGACTCATCGATGACTTCTACATGCTTCAGGATATCCTCAAGTTCAGCAATACGTGACTCTATATCTCTCTGCTCATCCTTAGCAGCATCATACTCAGCGTTCTCTGATAAGTCTCCCTGTTCACGAGCCTCTTTAATCTTCTCAGCAATCTCTTTTCGACGATTGTTTTTAAGTTCTGATAACTCGTCCTCAAGGTTCTTTAACTCTTCATAGGTAATCTGTTTCTTCTTATCTTCCATTATAGATTCCTTTCAGATATTAATATTGACAATTAGTTCAAATACATATGTCGAAGTGCAGATGACGGGACTTGAACCCGTACCCACTAATGCGGACATGAACCTGAATCATGCGCGTATACCAATTCCGCCACATCTGCTAATCTTAGCCACTGCGCTATAGTCTAACATCAAAAACTTTTAATGTCAACAACGCAGTGGCTATACATTTTCACTCTTAATTACTCTTCTTCAGTTGTTCCGTAGTCATCTACAAGACCATCAGAAGGTGAAGCATCATCCTCTGTTGCATCAGTCTCAGTTGCATCAACTGCTACAGCATTCTCATAAACAAAGTCATAAACCTTTGCGTAAAGAACTTCATAGTAGTAGTCCTCATCCTTGAAACCATACTGCTGACTCAGAGTATCCTTATCTGTAAGACCTGTCTGTGTGAGGAGCTCCTGAACCTTATCATTCATCTCATCCTCTGTAACAGTTATTCCTTCAGCATCAGCGATAGCAACAACTATCATCTTCTCTCTGATATATGTCTCTACAGACTCCTTGATATTATCCTTAAATGTATCAAGATCATAACCATAATTTGAAAGATATGTATTGATATCTACTCCGTTAGCTTCAGCTTCCTGCTGAACGCTATCCATAACCATCTGGATACGATCGTTTACTTCACTCTCTGGATACTCACTAACTGTTGAGTTTTCGATTACCTTATCAAATACGGCCTTCTTGTCATTTGCAAGATCAGACTCAGCTGCCTGAGTCTCATACTCTTCCTTCTTAGCCTTCTCGAACTCTTCAGTTGTAGCATAATCTGTAGCACTTGCAACAAGAACGTCATCGTACTCTGGTGCAACACTCTCTACTATATAGTTGAGTGTTGTCTCGAACTTAGCGTCCTTACCAGCAAGATCCTCATTTCCATAATCCTCTGGGAATGTAACTTCTACATCAAATGCATCTCCAGGGCTATGTCCACATATCTGATCTTCAAAGTCATCGATGAAGCTTCCTGATCCAAGAACAAGATCATATCCAGCTCCCTGTGAATCACCACCATCAAATGGCTCATCATCGACATAACCAACGAAGTCGATATTAACTGTATCGCCCATAGTAGCGATACCTTCAGTAATCTGATTCTTCTTAGTATTCTGTGCTATAAGACTCTGGATATCATACTGAATGTAATCATCTGTGATTACAGTATGGTTAGGAGTATACTCAACACCCTTATAATCACCAAGTGTTACATACTTTATATAGTTATCCTTCATCTCGTCGATTGCGCCTTTTTCCTTCTTGCCACAGCCTGACACAAGTGAAAGTATCATAACTGCTACCAGGATAGCGCTTAACTTTCTGAACTTCATAATAAAGCTCCTTTCGATTCTTCGAATCCTGTAATTTTTCCAACTGTAAGATAATAACACACTAATCTTTAAAAATAAAGCCTTTTTTATTAATGTTCACAAAAGAAGCATTTACTCGAATACCTCTAAATCGAATGTTGCCACATTCATTAGGGTTCCTTTTCCATCCAGATTTTTATATACATAGACTATTGTCCACTCGGATGAAGTCACATTTTTACATAGAACTGCGTAATTTGTTCCAGACACAACCTGTGAACCCATTATCATTATTGGTTCATATGTTACGCTGACTTTACTCTTAAGTGCCTCATCTATAGCCGCCTTTATATCGTCTGAAATATCACCTATTCCATTAGATACGCTTTCTTCATCTACACTCCAGTTTCCAACCAATTCGTTGCCTGAGACTGTGCCGAACTGAACAGCACCTTTATCTGAGGATTCCGATAGCATTATATTTTGAACATCCAGAAGATTTACTTTCCCCTCTGAATCTTCCTTTATATAGACTACTGACCAGAATGTTTTTCCTGTATCTTCAGTGGTCTTACATAGAAATGCATGAGCAAGATCTGTTTCTTCAATGTATCCAAGATAGGCAGCTGGTTCAAATGTCGCTTTAGTTAAACCTTCTACCCCTTCAGTAAATAAATCATTAAGCTCGCTTGTCACTTCTATACTATCAGGCATCGTCCATTTAGCTGTAAGTGAATTAGTAGCTTCACCGTTTGCTACAGAATCTCTTTTGTTCTTATTCTTATAATCACCATAGCTATAGTTCATAGTATTATCTTCTTCATCAGAGCTGTCCGAAGCTTCTGATGCTGCAGAAGATGCATTTGACGATGCCGAAGATGCTCCCGAAGATGCATTTGACGATGCTGAAGATGCTTCCGATTCTGCGCTTGCCTGCGTCGTCTCCATCATCATATCCGAACTAGATGTAGAATCTTCACTATAGCCTTTAAAAAATCCACCTGCACTCAGCGCTATTATAAGAACTGCTGCTGCGGCAGCAATTGATGATACTGTCGTAATTATTCTCTTAGGTTTTATTCTTGACACATTAGAATCATTATATGTAGTTTCAATCTTTTGTTCTGTCTCAGCTTCAACTTTCTTCTCTTCCTCATGCACCTTGTTCAGGGTTCTAAGTATAAGATCCTCAGGGGCATGTATGTTATTTAGTTCTTCTTTATAGTTTGACATATTTATATACCCCCTTTCATAGATTTACTTAGGATATCTTTCGCTCGTCGAAGCCGCGTCTTCACGGTGCCTTCATTTAATCCCAGCATTTTGGATATATCTAATATCTTCTTATCTTCATAGAAATGAAGATATATTACTTCTCTATATTTTTGAGGAAGTTCTCTTACTTTCTCCAGGACGCTCTCATTTCTTTCCGATTCGAGAAATGCATCTTCTGGATTTGTATCTGTACTCTCGTCCTCCGGAGTCCACTCAGTGTCTTCATCATCTGTCGTGTCGAGGCTGACATTTTTCTTCCAGCCACTACCTTCGATACGCCGCGACTCATTTATCGTCACTCGTATCAGCCAGTTCTTAAGATGATTTTCATCTTCAATCCGGTCCTTATACCTGACTAGCTTTACAAAAACTTCCTGGAACACATCCTCCGCATCTTGCGTCACCCGGGTGTTTGCAACAGCTATTCGGTAGACCATGTCTGCGTATTCGCGAACCACCTGGTCCACATCCACAGAAAAGCCTGTACTACCCATACTTTCACCTTGTTCTTTCTACTACATTTATTTTACACATAAATGAACCTTCCTCATTATGAGTATCGGGCATCACCTCTTATATATATAACCCGACAGCTCCGAGGAAGGTTTCATTTATTTTACATCATATTAACATATTTCTTATTCACCAAACTTGAAGATAAATTCACGCTCTATCTCTTCATAGGGATATTCTACCATCTTTTGAAGCATTATTCTACACCATATATATTTCCCCAATATGGCTGATTAATAAGTCCATCCTCTTTAGTTTCATAATATACACCAAAGAAGTCTCCTGTCTCTTCGTCATAACCTGCAAGCTTATACCCCTGCATAAACTCTACGTACATTCCGTCACACTGTTCTTCGCAAAGTATCTCTGGCTTATCACCGTTAAAGTGCATAACAACTACCTTTGTATTCATACTATCTTCAGAATAAACTGGATATACTATATAATCTCCATTAACTGAAACATAGTTATAAGTCATTATGCCATCTAATCCCATCTCGGTAGTATAACGAACTCCCTGATATACTCCACTCTCATCTGGGTAAAAATGAATTATCTCATCATCAGCTATAAAGTTAATCTTATTTCCTCTTATAAAGATTTCGTTATAATCAAAATATTTACTTGTAACATAAAACTTATCTAACTCCGCATCTTTCTTAGGCTCAAGAAATGCGTAGCCTCTTTCTATATCACTATCTGATTCAAGCGACCACTGCAGTTCATATTCTTCATGAGTCAGAACTTCCTTATCTTTAGGATCATAGTTATAATAAAGTACTATTTTATTATCAGAAGTGGTTCCTAATATGCCAATATTTGTATGTGAATCATATTCCTTTATAAGTTCTTCGGACCCATCCCCATACACTGCATATATCTGTGTTGTATAATCAGCTTTAAAATCAAATCCACAAGCACATTGTTCTCTGTCATTCATTTCAACGTACATAGCACTTCCATCTGGTGCAAGTGAATATGACCAGTTCGTTGCATCTTTAACATCTTTCTTAAAGGTGCTCACTTCATTTCCATCTATATCATAGTAGTATCCAAACAACTGAGCATTTTTACCTTTAGACTCAAATATAAATCCAAATCCCTGTCCATCAAAGACCTCTGGAGCAACATCATAGTCATCAAGATCATTTAGCGAAAATGTATTAAGCTCCACATCATTTGCTATATCATATACGATACCATTTATCATATTCTTTTCTCTATCATGATACAAGACGACAAATCTTCCTTCAGCTATATGCTCTATATAATCTGCATCAGGATATACGCCACTTATAGCACCTTCATATTCACGTTCTACGCTTTCACGCTTAGATATATCTGGGGTAACTGTCTCAGCCTGCACGTCACGAATACTTGTATATTTCCCTGCTGTCTGCTGTGTACTATCACCAGATTCCTGCTGCAAGCTATCACTAGATGTCTGCAAGCTATCGACGCTTGCCTCCTCAGTGCTTTCTGCAGTTACAGGAACAGCGCTCCCTCTTGGATCCGGATTAGATGCGAACCCAAATCCACACGCTGCTGTACTCATTAGAATTGCCATACTAAGTGTTATTCCTCCTAATTTTTTTAAATACGTTTTTGTCATCTTTTCACTCCTTCACTTTGTTAATCATTGTTTTTTTCTTATTATCCATTTGATATTATCATAATGATAGTATCATCCCTTTTTCTAATTGTCAATTTTTTTTCATAATAGTCTAAAAATCTTTTTTATGTTCATTTACCCACCAAAATGATATAATTCAAAAAGAAGGTAAACTTTTATGAAAGGGAGGTTAAAATGATTCCAAAAGTTGAAGTTAAAATTAAAAAGATTAGTCCAAATGCAGTATTACCAACTTACGGAACTGAAAATGCTGCCGGCGCCGATCTATCAGCTTGTCTCTTTGCTCCTATCACAATAGACCCAGGTCAGACATTTGTTGTAAAGACTGGACTCACTATGGAGATACCTGAAGGTTATGTAGGACTGATATATGCTAGAAGTGGTCTTGCCACAAAGAGAGGACTGGCTCCATCCAACAAAGTAGGCGTTATCGATTCTGATTACCGAGGTGAGATAATGGTAGCTCTATACAATCAGTCAGAGCTCCCACAAAAAATAGAGCCAGGCGAAAGAATCGCCCAGCTCGTTATAGCCCCTTATCTCCAAGGTGTCTTTAATGAAGTTGATGAATTATCAGATACTACCCGCGGCGCGGGCGGATTTGGCTCCACTGGAGCTTAAAAATCGATTTGCTGATACACATCAAAGTCTACAGACTTTTCGTATGAGTATCCAGCATCTATCTTAGGAAGCCACTCAGCATAGAGCTCCTCCATATAGGCATTTTTCTTTGTCTTTATGATGTCGAGCTTATGCTGATCAGTGGCATCTCTATCAGTCAGCTCTTTCATATAGAATATATGATATCCATATTCTGATTCGGTAACCAAACTGTAAGAACCATCCTCTAGTCCATACAGACTATCACATATATCCTTACCGTATATCCCTTCTATCTCTGAAGGTGTCATCGTATAGTATGATGAATTCTTAAGACCATAATATTCAGCAAGTCCTTCGATGTTCATACTGTTAGTCTTCTTAGAAGAAGTTCCATCATTTGTTGTGCTCTCTATAGGATTAATGAGTGTGTTATAAGCCTGAAGAGCTCTGTCATACTGAGCTGCCTTCTCGTCCTCAGAGAACTGTGTTACGTCACCGCTGGAAGCAACCGCATAACACTCAAAGTATAGATCATAAAATGTTGTCTCTCGAGCTTCCTCGTCTGAAACTTCTATCTCAGCTCCACCGATTATCTCATCATACACTCGTCTTGCGATAGCATTTTCTTCCATCACCTTCTTAACCGTGTCATAGTCAAGTTCCATTTTCTTAAGCTGTTCGTCAGTTAACTTCTGGAAGAAGCTGTCAGTAGCACTTGCCACATCCTTCATATCATCGTCAGATAGAGCAATCTTATATTCAGACGCTTTCTTCTTAAGCATCTTCACATGAACTATATTCTCTATAATGTCACGTCTCGTAACATCTTCCATATTTGCAGTAGCATCTCTCGATATAGATATATCTGTAGACCATATCTCGCTGCCATAGACTGATTCATAATCCTCTATCACAGTATTTGCATATAGATAAACCTCACCGAGAGTAATATTCTCTCCTGCAAAGTTCAGCACTACATTCTTGCCACTTATAACAGCTGGTGTCTCACCACATGCTGTGAGTGAAAAAAGAAATGCAAATATAAGCACTACTGATATTAAGTTTTTTATCTTTTTCATATATACCATATCTTATCCTAATAACCCACTACTTGATGATAAGCATCTCGTAAATGTTAGTTAGTACTGCTTCGATACTATCTATCATTTGATCCTGAATCAGACTTGAAGTTCTGATTGCAAAGCCAGACTCCTTAGTCTTGATGATTCTGATATTCGACTTATACTTCTTCATAAAGGCCGGAATCTTAGCAACATCAATCTTCGCCCCATCCCTTATGATATATTCGACAAATCCATTTCTATATCGAAGAAATGTTATATACGCCTTATGCGCTTCTGCCTTAAGCAGCGCAATTTTCATAAGACGCTGCATTGGCTTTGGCACATCTCCGAAGCGATCTACTGCCTCTGCCTCTATATCAGCTATATCATCCTCAGTTTCAATACGAGAGATTCGCTTATACAGCTCAAGCTTTAAGTATTCATTTCGCACATATTCATCTGGGATATATGCATCAACCGGAAGATCTACCATAGTATCAAAGTCTTCAGGAGTCTCATCTCCCATCTTAGCTTTGATAGACTGATTAAGCATCTTAACATATAAGTCGTAACCAATCTCTTCCATATGTCCGGACTGGCTGCTTCCCAGAACATTACCCGCTCCACGAATCTCCAGATCCTTCATCGATATTTTATAGCCAGAGCCCAGTTCTGTAAACTCCCTAATTGCAGAGAGTCTCTTCTCAGCGACCTCATTTATCATCTTATCCCTACGATACATCAGGAAAGCATAGCTCTGTCTGTCCGAACGACCAACGCGGCCTCTTAACTGATATAACTGAGCGAGACCAAAGTTCTCCGCATTATGAATGATTATCGTATTAACATTTGGAATATCAAGTCCCGTCTCTATAATAGTAGTGGATACAAGTACATCAATATCTTTATTAATGAACTCGTGCATGATATCCTCAAGCTCACGCTCCTTCATCTTACCATGAGCAAACTCTACCCTTGCATCTGGCAGAAGACTTCGAAGCTCCAGAGTTACCCTCTCGATATCATCAACTCGGTTATATACATAGTAAACCTGACCCTTGCGGGCAAGCTCACGGGATATTGCTTCCTTAACTATCTCCTTGTCATACTCCATAACATAGGTCTGGATAGGTCGCCTATCAACAGGAGGTTCCTCCAGCAGACTCATATCTCTGATACCTATCAGACTCATATGAAGTGTTCTTGGAATAGGAGTAGCAGTAAGCGTCAGAACGTCGACATTATTCTTAAGCTGCTTTATAGTCTCCTTATGCTTAACTCCAAAGCGCTGTTCCTCATCGATTATAAGAAGACCAAGGGATTTATATCCCACATCCTTCGATAAAAGTCTGTGAGTACCTATAACTATATCCACCTCACCTGACTTAAGCCCTGCAAGGATTTCCTTAGCTTCCTTAGTTGTACAGAATCTAGACAGAACCCTGACAGTTATCGGATAATTCTTCATTCTCTCCGCAAATGTCTCATAATGCTGTTCTGCCAGTATGGTCGTAGGCACGAGATAAGCCACCTGCTTCCCATCTTGAACCGCCTTAAATGCAGCTCGTATCGCAACCTCCGTCTTACCAAATCCAACATCACCGCAGATAAGTCTATCCATGATACGGTCACTTTCCATATCACGCTTCGTATCTGCTATGGCCGTAATTTGATCAGGAGTCTCTTCATAAGGAAAGAGCTCTTCGAACTCCTTCTGCCACTCTGTATCCTCAGAGAATGCATATCCCTTCTTATTCTGTCTTATAGCGTAGAGATCAATAAGCTCCTCAGCAAGGTCATCGACATGGAGTTTAACTCTCTCTCGAACCTTCTGCCACTCATTTCCACCAAGCTTGTTAAGCTTCGGTTTTCTAGCATCCTTACTGGCATACTTACCTATAAGACTCAGCTGTTCTACTGGAATAAAGAGCTTACCACTTCCAGCATAATCTATATGAATATAATCTCTTTCTCTACTGTCGCCTGTTCGAACCTTCTCTATACCACGATATATACCAATACCATGACGTTCATGTACGACATAATCACCAACACCTATCTCATCTATAGAGTTGATTCTCTCGCCCTCATACTTAGCCTTGAGTCTCTTACGCTTCTTTCCAGTATGAGATGCACCAAATATACTGCTCTCGCAGATAACCACGAGCTTTATAGCAGGAATATAGAAACTCTCTTCGAGATTTCCAGTTGTCACCATGACTTCTCTAGGCTGCAGAACTCTGGTCTTACTAGCCGAGAAAAAGCAAGGTAGTTCCTCATCCATAAAGGATTCCACCAGTCTCTTAGCTCTGGTCTGAGATGGTGAAACTATAAGTACAGAGTAATCATCCTTACGCCACCTCTTAATCTCACTAAGGAGTCTAGTTACATTTCCCTGATATGGCTCTACGCCCTTACTTTCAAATGAAATCGTAGACTTTGGAGTGATTCGAGAAGAACTAGGAAGGAACTCCGACATCATGACCGTTCTCATGCCCGCCAGACGATCCAGCGTAAGCTCATCACTGAAGAGAACATTTGCCTGACCAGGAAGTATGTAACCGCTCTCAAGTCGAGCAGTCATGGATATCTCAAACTCTCTGGTATGAGCAGCTGCACGCTCCTCCACCTTCGCTATATCATCGATAAAGACAGGAGTATCTTCTGGAAGATAATCCAAAAATGATACTGTATCACTGAAGAAGTACGTTACCAGGCTATCCAGTCCGGTAGTAGAGTTATACTCCATTACCTCTTCCTTAACATGCTTAATGTAGGACTTCAGTCTTGCATAGGCTTCTGTCTGAAAGCTCTTCTTAAATGCATCAGCAACTCTCTCGCCCTCTTCTTCGATAGCATCGATACCTCGTCTGATACGAGCAAGACTTAGTACATATTCACTACTTGGTAGTATATCGAAACTTTCAACTGATTCGATAGACCTCTGTGTACTCTCATCAAAGTACCTTATAGAATCTATCTCATCACCAAAGAACTCAACACGACATGGGCACTCTTCCGTGAGGGGGTATATATCAATAATTCCTCCTCGAACAGAAAACTGCCCTCTAGATTCAACAACGGTAACATTTTCATAACCAAGCATTACCAGACGACGCTTAACTTCGTCCATCTCCATCTCTTGTCCAACGGATAATGTAAATGCATGCCTCTTGAAATACTTCATATCTGGCAGCCTGTCCATCAGACCATCGATAGTCGTTATGATAACTGTCCGTTCCTTACGGTATATTCTTTTTAAGATTTCCAGTCTCTTAGCTGAAGTTAGATTACCGTGAATATCAGCATAGTAGAACAGAGCATCCTTTGCTGGGTAGAGATATACGTCTCTATCAAAGAATCTGTAATCCTGATACAGCTTATCTGCCCTCGCCCCGTCATATGTTACGACAAGAGTAAATAACTGATCATCCCTCAGCGCCTGCATCACTATCGGTTCCACACATCTTGTGAGACCAAAGATTGCCGCTGGCATCTGTCCCTTCTTATCACGTAATCTAGATATCTCAGCACTTTCCCTGACTGGTTTTACAAGTGCGTCCATACGCCTTCCTTTATGTGTTCTTCAAGCCTTTAACAGCTTTTAGTTAAAATGATTCATAGCCATGTCAGCGCCACTCTCCACTATACAAGTAACTGCATCTGTGGCCTTCTCTACAGCTTCTCTCATAACAGGAAGTTCTTCCTTCATAAAGCGTCCTAGTACATAGTCCGCAAGATCCCAGTCAGCAGGCTTATGACCAATACCAACCTTCACTCTGTCAAACACGTCTGTACCAAGAGACGCTATGATACTTTTTATACCATTATGTCCGCCAGCGCTTCCCTGCTTTCTGATGCGAAGTCTTCCAACGTCAAGATCCGTATCATCATATATAACTATGACATCTTCGGCGGTACATTTATAGAAATGAACCAGCTCCCCAACCGCATCTCCGCTTAGATTCATATAGGTCTGTGGCATAGCAAGCACAACCTTTTCCCCTGCTATAACGCCATGACCAGTAAGCGCCTTACATTCCTTCTTGTTAATAGGAATATTGTACTTATCTGATATTCCAGTCAGCACAGAGAAACCAGCATTATGACGCGTTCCCGCGTATTTAAGACCTGGATTTCCAAGTCCGACTATTATCTTCATAATCTACTGTCTTTCCTTCATAATCTCCTCAGCAACACTAAGCTGCTCGAGAGTATTTACACCAAGTATCTCATTTATATCATCAACAGGTATAGCATTTATCTTAAGACCAGCATTCTTAATAATAGATACTGTATCTGTCAGATAATACTCGCCCTGAGCGTTATCATTTGTAAGCATTCCAAGGCTTGCTGTAAGAGCCTCTGCATTGAAGACATACATACCAGAATTAATCTCCTTTGTAAGAAGCTCTTCTTCTGTACAGTCCTTATGCTCTACTATCTTAACAAAGTTTCCCTCTGCATCTCGAATAATTCTTCCGTAACCAGTTGGATCATCGAGAATAGCCGAAAGAACAGTAACACCATTTGATGCTCTCTTATGTGCATCATACAGCTTTCGAATAGTATCTGCTGTTATAAGTGGTGTATCTCCGCACAGAACTATAACATCGCCTTCACTTCCTATAAGAGGAGCGGCACATTTAACTGCATGTCCCGTTCCAAGCTGTTCATGCTGCTCTGCGAACTGAACAACATCCACTATCTCACGCTTAACAAGCTGTCCCTGATATCCTACTATTACTATAACGTCTGTAGCTCCCGCATCCTTAGCTGCCTGAATGGTATAATGCACCATAGGTTTATCACATACTTTGTGAAGCACCTTTGGAAGATCAGAATGCATACGTGTTCCTTTACCTGCGGCAAGTATCACAGCCTTGAACTTTTCCATAAAATCATCTACTCCTCTAGTCAAAATGATTATTTTCTATACTATAAGAATTACTTTTTTCTTATGCTCGCGTTATTATATCAAATAAACATTTTAAAAACAAGGCAGAGGTTTCACCCTCTGCCTTGCTAACTTTTACTCATAATTCCATATTAAATTGTGTAATAAAATACCTATATTAAGTTTTACTCGCCAATCTCTTCAAGTGGAGTTTCTTCATACTTAGCAAGAATCAGATCCTGAATCTTTGTTCTAGTCTCTGAATTAATTGGATGAGCAATATCTCTATACTCTCCATCGGCTGACTTACGACTAGGCATTGCTATAAATAATCCCTTGTCTCCCTCTATAACCTTGATATCATGAATAACGAACTCATTATCAATTGTTATAGATACAACAGCCTTCATCTTGCCGTCCTTTGCTACTCTTCTTACTCTAACATCTGTAATTTCCATATACTGTAACCTCCAAATAAAATACCTAATAGTCTTTATAGTGTATATCTAAAGCTCTTCTCTATGACTATCTTTGGACTATCCGCATCACCGGTGTGAACTGTATTAGCCTTGATAGTATCTCTACTCTCAACTATGCAATTCTCGATGTAGCAATTGTCACCGATATGTACATCATTTAAGATGATAGAGTTCTTGATTACACAATTGTTTCCAACATAAACCTTCTTAAACAGCACTGAATTCTCTACCGAGCCGTTGATGATACATCCGCTAGCTATAAGTGAATTGGATGTGACTGCATCTCCATTAAACTTTGCTGGTGGAAGGTCTTCCACTTTCGTATAAACCCCTGGGGCCGTACGGAAGAAATGGCTTCTGACTTCCGCATTCAGGAAGTCCATGTTCGTCCTGTAGTAGGAATCTATAGAACCAATATTTCTCCAATAGGAATCCAGATTATATGCGTTTATACGCTTAACATTCTTATATCTGATAAGTATGTCCTTAACGAAATCTGTTCTTCCTTCTGCGGCACATGTCTCAAGAAGTTCAATAAGCTGACGACGTCTAACTACGTAAACGCCTATAGATGCTGTGCTGGTCTCGGCAACCAGTGGCTTCTCTTCGAAGTCGAGTACTCTACCGTTTTCACCGACTTTTACAACACCAAATCTGGATATATCATCCTCGTCAGCACGAATCTCCTTAGTAACTATAGTGATATCCGCGTTCTTGGCTATATGATCCTCCAGGACCTTGTTATAATCCATTTTGTACACACCGTCGCCAGATGCTATAACTACATAAGGCTCATGTGCATCCTTTAGGAAACCTATATTCTGATACAGCGCATCAGCTGTACCCTTATACCAATAGCTGTTAGTTGCTGTGATGGTAGGTGTGAAGATATACAGTCCACCCTGCTTTCTTCCGAAATCCCACCACTTGGATGAGTTAAGATGCTCATTCAGGGATCTAGAATTATACTGAGTATATACCGCTACCTTCTGAATATGTGAGTTTGACATATTCGATAATGAGAAATCGATTGCTCTATAGCAGCCTGCCATCGGCATAGCGGCTGTAGCTCTCTTAGCTGAAAGATCTCCCATACGACTGCTGTTACCACCTGCTAGAATTATACCTATCGCTCTCATATTACTCACCTGCCTCTCTAATTATTGTGCCGCCTCCAGGAAGTATTCCATCAGGATAATCTTCCAGGGTGGTCTCTCCGAGAATAGCAGTATTCTTTCCGATCTTAACGCCGTCAGGAATAATAGAATTCTCTCCAATAGTTACGAGGTCAAATGCGTAAACCGCTGGCTTATAAGTATTCTCAGCAGATTCACCAACACCAAGCTCTGCATTCTTTCCAATCACTACGCCTTCAGCAAGTATAGCCTTGTCGATTATGGCTCCATCACCGATCTCAACATTGTTCATGATGATGGAATCCTTTACAACAGCACCCTTACCAATCTTTACAGCAGAACCTATAACAGACTTTTCTACATTTCCGTATATTTCAGTACCTTCTCCAATGATACTCTTAGTAACGCTGCTGCCGGCCGCAATATACTGTGGCGGAAGATTGTCGCTCTTGGTATAAATTCTCCAGAACTCCTCATATAGATTGAACTCTGGAATAATATCTACGAGTTCCATGTTAGACTCCCAGTAAGAACCAAGAGTTCCAACATCCTTCCAGTAGCCCTTATAATCATAAGCTACTATCTTTTTTCCCTCTTCATGGCAAGAAGGAATAACATGCTTACCAAAGTCACATGAAGGAACATCCTTCATCTCTATAAGCTTATCTTTCAGAAGCTTCCAGTTGAAAATATAGATACCCATAGAAGCCTTGTTACTCCTTGGATGCTCTGGCTTTTCTTCAAACTCCTGAATAACCCCGTTGTCATCTGTTATAACAACTCCGAATCTGCTCGCCTCCTCCATAGGAACCTGATAGGTTGCTATAGTTACATCTGCATGAGATGACTTATGGAAATCAAGCATTACCTCATAATCCATCTTATAAATGTGGTCGCCCGACAGGATCAGAACATAATCAGGATCATAGTACTCCATAAACTCAAGGTTCTGGTAGATAGCATTAGCTGTACCAGTATACCAGGATGTATTCTCAGTACTTTCATATGGAGGAAGAACCGTAACCCCTCCAAAGTTCCTGTCCAAATCCCAAGGCATACCAATACCAATATGCTGGTTCAGACGTAGAGGCCTATACTGGGTTAATACTCCAACAGTATCAACGCCAGAATTGATGCAGTTACTGAGAGGGAAATCAATAATCTTGTACTTACCACCAAATGCAACTGCAGGTTTTGCAAGCTTCGAGGTTAGCACTCCCAAACGTGAGCCCTGACCACCCGCAAGAAGCATTGCGATCATTTCCTTCTTTACCATTTTGCTTTTGTCACTCCTTTTAAGTAATAATATTAAGTCAATATGTAGACACTGATATTATAACACTTTTAACTGAATATTGAAACACTTAATTAGATATTTTTACCACGAATAATAGGATTTTTATACCTCATTTATACATGTTGCACAATTCACGATATGCAATTAAAAAAGCAACCCCAAAATGTAGGTATTTTAGGGTTGCCTCTTTGTAAATATTCACTAAATATTCGATATTATTTTATGAAATATATTACTCTTTTCCTGTCTTAATAGCCTCTGTAACAGCTGTTGCGAGACCAGTAATACCAGCAAGATCTGAAGGAATGATAAGCTTGTTTGCAGGACCTGCAGAAGCTCTCTCAAATGCTGAGATTCCCTTGATTGCTATAGTATTCTGTGAAGGTGCTGCATCATTCATCATCTTAACAGCATCTGCCTCAGCCTGCTGTACCTGACGGATAGCTTCAGCATTACCTTGAGCTCGCTGAATAGCTGCTTCTCTCTGAGCCTGAGCTTCGAGGATTGCTGCCTGCTTCTTAGCCTCAGCAGCAAGGATTGTAGCTTCCTTATCAGCTGTAGCACGAAGGATCTTAGCTTCCTTCTCACCTTCTGAAACTGTGATAGCTGCCTGCTTCTCACCTTCAGCTCTGATGATCTGCTCACGTCTTTCACGCTCTGCCTTCATCTGCTTCTCCATTGATTCCTGGATAGCTGCAGGTGGCATGATATTCTTAAGCTCTACACGGTTAACCTTGATTCCCCAAGGATCTGTTGCTTCATCAAGTGTAGCGCGCATCTTTGAGTTAATTGTCTCACGAGATGTAAGTGTCTGGTCAAGTTCCAGATCACCGATTATATTACGAAGTGTTGTAGCTGTAAGATTCTCAATAGCTGCAAGTGGATTCTCAACACCATAGCAGTAAAGCTTAGGATCTGTTATCTGGAAGAAAAGAACTGTATCAATTCTCATAGTAACGTTATCCTTTGTGATAACTGGCTGTGGTGGGAAATCAGCAACCTGCTCTTTAAGAGATACCTTACGAGCAACTTTATCTATTACTGGCATCATCATGTGAAGTCCTACTCCCCAAGTTGCAGTATATGTACCGAGTCGCTCGATTACATATGCATTTGCCTGTCTTACAACGCGTAGGCAGCTGCAAAGCAGTAAAACTACAATAACTAATAGAACAATAAATACATATGGCATAATACTTAAACCTCCTTAGATATACATCACATAAACTAACTAAAATCAGTCAGTTCACGTTTTACAAATAGTTTGGTACCTTCAAGCCTTTGTATAATAACGAGTGTTCCTTCCGGAATGACGCTTCCATCTTCAGATACAGCGCGCCACTCGACATCGCCAAGCTTTATCATACCAGTTCCGGCATCATTGTCGACAGTTGTAATCACCTTTTCCGTTCGACCTATCAAACTGTCTGTATTGGTTTTCTCCATTCCTATAGCCAAATGTTTCTTAGCAAAAGGCCTCATCAGAAGGAGTAATGCAGTTGAGACAACCAGAAATGCTACGAACTGCAGCCATAACGGCCCGCCCATATAACCTATGATTGCCGCGACTATTCCGCCACCTGTGAACCAAATGGATGATAGCCCTAAAGTAATAATCTCCACCACTAGAGCTACTGCTGCGACTAACACCCAAAAAGTGCCATAGCTCATTCCCTTTCCCTCCTTTCCAACATATAAAACATCTTCAAGGCACATATACGTATTCTTGTTGTTCATTACGTATATCTGTAATGATATCAAAAGCACCTATATAATGATATATCATCAGCTGTAAAATATCTATTTCTATTTTACTGTTATAGCGAAATAAAATCCTCTACTCAGATAATCTCTGAACCATTTCCCATAAAGCTTTTGCAGAGTTAAAGTTCTCTGGAACAAGCTCCGCTGGTGACACTGTAATGTCGTACTCTTCTTCAAGCTCTGCAACGAGAGATATGATAGCAAATGAATCTAATATATTATCATCCACTAATCTATCAGTATTCTCAACATCAACTCCTGGTATTACTTCTTCTAAAATCTCAATTAATCTATCCATTATAGCCTCCATTTAAATAATTAGTTTCTATATGTTCTCTAAGTAACATTTCATTTCCAGATTCTTCTGTTACTACTATAGCAGGAAGATCCCTACTTAGAAAGAGTGATATTCCTTCTGTAGCACAATATGCACCTGCAAGATTAAAGCATAGTGTGTCACCAATATCAAGTCTTGGAAGATTAACCTTCCGCACCAGGATATCATTTACCGAGCAAAGCGAACCAGCCAGTACATAGTCTCTCGACTTTATTTTTGAAGTGTCAGAAATATAATTAATATATGGCACCTTCATGCCGGCCATACTTCCAAAATATGTAATCTGATGAAGACCGCCTTCTAGTATGGCATAGTCTGTTTCACCAGTCCTCTTCACATCTGCAACCCCTGTAAAGTACTTTCCGCAAGGAGCAGCTATATAGCGGCCATATTCAAATGTGATATCCGAATAACAGTCTTCTAAGCCCGTTCTACCGACTATATCCATAAGCTCTTCTATGGCAGGCTCAGCAAACTGGTAAGATGGCTCATTTATTTCCATAGAACCATCTCCATTTATAAAATAATCTATTCCAAGTCCTGGTCCATATTCAAGACTTAGCTTACGACCTAATGATTCTTCAAGGTTCTTACCAAGTAGTACAAGTTCAGTAAGTTCTTCCTCTATCTTCTTCATTTTCTTCTGTGTACCAGAGAAGAAATGTATTCCCAGAAGTTCCAGATTCTCTGACCCAAGAAGCTTTTGAATGATTATATCCAGAGTATCTCGGTCCACTCCGAACTGATTACCTGAAGAAAGGCGAATATAACATTTAAGCTTTCTTGATAATTCAGAGTGTGACGCCACATCTTCAAGTATATTATACTGTTCTATAGATTCTATAGAAAAATACCCCTTCTCACCGCCGAGGCTAAGAATTCTCATCATGCTTTCCCTGGTTTTATTTACACCAGATACAAAGATTTTCTCTGGTGCAATTCCTTCGCGGGCACATATTTCATATTCTCCAGGAGAGCACACCTCTAGTCTCTCAACATAAGGCGATATATAACCTGCCAGCATAGGTCCTGCCTTCATAGCATAGCAGAGTCCTATACTGCCTTGATGGGATTTCATCATTTCTACCCTGGACTTTAGTTCTGGGATATCGAAATGATAAAAAGGAGTTTTATATTTTTTTATAAGATTCAGATATTCCATAATCATTTTAATTCTCTAAGTTTATTTCTATCGATCTTGCCATTCTTGCTAAGAGGAAGTTCCTCCATGTAGCGATATATATTTGGAAGCATATATTCCGGAAGCTTCTCCTTAAGCCCTGCCACTATCTGCTTCTTGTCAGGTGCTTCTTCCTTAGAGGCATCCCCTGTGTAGTAAGCTATAATACGGTACTTGACCGGATCATAGATGCACGCGGCCTGGCCAATACCAGGTAGACTATTGAAGGCTCTCTCAACTTCCTCAAGCTCTATTCTATGTCCATTATGCTTAATCTGAAAATCTCTTCTTCCTGCAAAGTGGAGTAGTTCTCCCTTTCGGTATCCAAGATCACCTGTCTTATAAACTCGTCCAAGATTTTCTAGCTCGACAAATGCTTTAGCTGTAGCCTCTTCATTGTTGTAATAGCCTAGTGCAAGTTCTTCTCCAGCCACGCATATTTCTCCGACAGTATCTTCTTCACTTTCAGGGATTATATGTCCCTTCTCATCCAGGAGATAAATCTCCTTTCCAGGAAAGACATTTCCTATCGGAAGCTTCTCAGGAACAGAAGCCTTATCTATTCTATAATACGTGCAGTTGCAAGTAATCTCAGTTGGTCCATAGAGATTAACAAATTCTGCATCAGGATACTCATTCATCCAGTCCTTCAGATGTTTAGATGGCATTTCTTCTCCACTGAAGAGAATCTTGTTTATCTTCGGCGGAACCTTATACATGAACTCATGAAGCCTATTCAGAAGTACAAGTGCCGATACTGCCCATGTAAGGGTCGTCACCTCATACTTTTCCAGCATGTCCATAACATTATTAGGGAATCTGAAGAATGCAGTTGGTATGATCACAAGTGTCGCGCCGGTCTTCAGTGAACTATATATATCCTTCACCGAGACATCAAAATCAAATGGCGCCTGATTACCTATCACATCTTCCTCTGTTATATTAAAAAGACTGGTAAATGAATCTATAAAGCTTATAACTGAAGAATGCCCAACCAGCACTCCTTTTGGAACACCTGTCGAGCCCGATGTAAAGTTACAATATAATGGAGTTCCCTCTGCTATATCCTTCTTCACTGGAAGGGAATCTGCAGATTCTATCTTCTTAAAAAGTTCTTCGGTTGTTATGACATTTCCGGAAAACTGAAGACGTTCTATCTTATCTAAACTATCTGGCTCTGTGATTATAAGTCCCGTCTGCAAGGTACTTAACTGACTGCGATGTCTCTCATCTGGGAAATCAGGATCCAGCAGGCAGTAGAAGCCACCTGCATATACTATACCCATAAATATCTGCAGGGTCTTCGTGCTCTTCTTCATCATAACAGCCACCGGCTGAGACGGAGATATGTAATCAGAAAGAACCCTTCCAATCCTAGAGCTTACACTTTTTAGTTCTGCAAAGGTAACACTCTCTTCTCCATCAGTAACTGCCATCTTGTCTGGCAATCTTCCTGCCGTAGCTTCTAAATATTCTAATACATTTTTCATTTAGTCTTCCCTATGATCTGGCAGATCATAATTTTCTTTCAAATATTTCATAAGGTATCTGGTTGTCTTCTCGCCACCATATGCATTTATATGGTCGCCCTTATCGCCCGTGTCCTGACTCCAATCAAGATTTATCTCATTTGCAAGGACATTGAAATCTATATAATCCAGACCATGCTTATCAGCATAATCCTTAAGTGTATTATGCTTAGGATAATTCATATTAACAGCTGAAGGTGAACTCACTAACACGAGAGGGATATCCTTTTCCTTGCAAAGTTCACATATCTTATCCAGATAATACATAGCTATAGGATTTATAGCTGCACGTTCATCCGTCTCAAACATATACTGGTCGCCGCTATATGGATCTACAACTAATATATCCTCATAGCCATCAACCTTAGTGTAATCCTCAGGTTCAACCAGTCCACTTAAATACCTCCAATTACTATGATATCTTATAATCGGAAATGCATCATTTATGATAGCACTATTCGTCATAAGTGCCTCTGTCTTTAATATAGTATCCTGAGCTACAACATTTGTTTCAAGTATTATAACCTTCGGATGCTGTCTCTCCAATATCTTCTGCATAAAGATATAGGTATCGGCTATTCTCTGGCCCAGCTGGTTACAGTTAAATGATGATATACCGGCTTCATCCATAAGAATCTCCGGTGAAACAAGCACCATCGCTTCGCTATCTCCAACTATTAGGACATCTGAAGAGTTCTCTTCGTCTGCAAGTGCCGCAACTATATTTTTATCGCGCGGTAACACGAGTTCTGGTTGATTCCTTCGCACTGGATCAAATACAAGCGATAGAGCCTTCAGCACCGCTACGAAAAGAGTGAGGAATGCGAATATCTCCATCCATCTTTTTAACTTAGAAGTTTGCATAGATTAGATCCACCTCCTCAAATCCAGGTCCATAGCAACCAAAGATTGTTAGGACCAGTAATAGAGAAAGGATGAGAGCCCATCTGACTGGAAGAGGCTTTCTAAGAAGTGCCTCAGTTATATCCACTCCCTTTTCTCTTATAACATTTACTATACCAACTATGATTAATGTAACAAGAACAACCAGCCAGTCATACTTATCTAGCCCCCAGCTGAGCGCTGTTCCATTCCACAAATTGCTAAGGTTAAATCCTTTTCCAATATCTCGCACCATCCTGAAGCCTTCCCTAAGGGAATCCGCCTGGAAGAAGAGTTCTCCTGCAAAGATAATAATCCAAGTCTTAAAGATTCTTATAGCATTTACTACCTTATTCTCCTTCGAGGTATGAAGCAGCTTTAAGATTGTGTCACCCAGCGGTTCAAATATCTGCTCCAGGAGAAGCACTACAAAGTAAAATACACCGTAGAAAATATATGTCCACTTAGGGCCATGCCATAAACCATTGCAAAGCCAAACTGGAAGAAGAGCTATCGCCGAGGCAACAACTCTTGTTAAATGCTTATTAACCTTTCCACGCGAAAACTTTCCCCAACTCTTAGATAGCTTAGACATGGAGACAGGATAGAATATGTAAGTCTTAAACCATACGCCGAGAGTAATATGCCAGCGGCGCCAAAACTCAGAAGCATTTCTCGCAAGAAATGGCTGACGGAAGTTTTCAGGAAGCTTTATACCGAAGATCATAGCGATACCTATGACCATATCCATACATCCCGAAAAATCCATATATTCCATAACAGTAAAAAGAACTGCCGCAACAATTACCTCTAAACCCTTTGTCTTATTAGCTGGGTCAAAGAGATATAGAACCGCCGGATGAAGTCTATCTGCTATAACAAGCTTCTTAGATACACCCCAGACAAATCTGGTATATCCTCTTATCACATTATCAGGATCTATTGATTCTCCAACATAAAGCTTATCCTTCATATCAGCATACAGTGCAATAGGTCCCTCGATAATAGTAGGGAAGAAGCATAGAAAGAGAAGTAGCTTAAAAGGATTACGCTGAGCCTCAAACTTTCCCCAATATACATCTGCCATATAGCTGATAGCCTGCATGGTATAGAAAGATATGCCAAGAGGCAGCGCTAGTTCCTTAGCAGGAAGGAGACTAGAGCCGGTCGATGCATTTGCTATAGCATTTATATTCTCAGCAAAAAAGTTATAATATTTGAGATATAGAAGACTAGAAAGTGCCAGTATTATTCCCACCACAAGAATAATTCTGCTCCTTCTCTGAAACTTAAGCTTTACGTTAGCCTTATCTTCCTTGGTCACATCTTTTTTCTCAGTTTTCAGGAGATTTAAAGCAGCCTTCTTATCTTTACTCATTTTCTCAAGTAAAAGACCTGTCACATATGTGATAGTTGATGCAAGAAGCATAAAGATAAAAAGTTTAATCGAAAATGAAAAATAATATCCTACGCTCGCTATTAAAAGGAACACCCAGCGAAAACGCTTAGGAAATATCTGATAGATTATAATAATCAGTGGCAGAAACAACATACCAAAAACTAATTCATAATAAAGCATGATATCCTCGAGTTTTATATATAGTATGTGTAACCCAAATATACATATTAGCATATTTATGCTCTTATACCAAGAGTAACAAATTGGATTATAAAACAAAAAAGCCTCTATGAATCATCATAGAAGCTTTTTCTCTCTATTCAGTTATGAGGGAATATGCAGATATTCGTTTTATCCTTCCAGATATGAACCATATGATTAAGAATGATACGATAGCTATAAAGATTACAGATCCAAATCCCATCCAGCTATATACATCCATACTCGAATTCATAATTCCTATAGAACCTAAGAGCGCCGCCATAATGTTGTTGCTTTCAAGACATCCTACTATTCCACCAACTACTGCCCCAAGCAAAATGAATGGCATCATAGATAGTACAAGTTCAAATCTTAACTGCGTACTCGAAAAGCCCAAAGCTTTCTTAATTCCAATCTCTCGTTGTCTCTTAATGATAACAGTCTTAACTAACAGGTTCATAGATAAGATGATCACAAGTAACGACACTATGATAAGTACTGCCACCAGCATGGAGGCTATCATAATGACAGCATTATCACCACTCTTCAGGGTATCTATGACATTTGCATAGGCTACCATCTTATCTCCATACATGCTTTCGACATCATCAACTAACTTAAGGGAGTTCTTCCACGAATGATTCTTTACTGTAGTACTGATACCTTGCTTACCTAACTTAGAGCCAAGATGTCCCGCTCCTTCCGCTGTCATAAGCAAATCCATTCCACCGCTACCTGCACCAGAAAGTAATCCTGTTATAAGGTATTTCTTCTCGATAGAACCATTTGCAACCTTTACCTCATCTCCTACAGAAACCCCAAGATTCTTTGACAATGTACCAGCAAGTGCTATCTCATTATCATACCTTGGAAATATACCTTCATAGATATTAACATTTCCTTCTGGTACATCATTCCAATCTTCTGTGATATATGCATATGCAGAATAACCTTCAACAGTAAACTCTCGAGTATCCATATACCAAATGCAGTCCACTTCCGGAAGTTCCCTAATCTCAGCTATAGCTTCAGGTTTATCCTTCACGATAAAGGATACATCATCCGACACAGTACTTACCATTCTAAGCAAATGCATCGAGTCATACACTGCATTATAAGTCATAAATATGGATAAGGTAACTACCACACCAATAGATGACATTATTACAAAAAGAAGAATATTCTGCTTTGCACTAGTGAGTACACTCTTCACAGCCATTATCCAGGAGAGCGGGCCAGGAGTCCTCTCAATAGGAGCACGATTCTTCTTAAATGAATGATCGTCTATTCCAAATCTTAAAGCTATAACCGGATCAAGCTTCGATATCTTCTTCGTACTAGCCACAGCCACTATAACAACTGTTCCAAGAATCAGTATCAGGGTTGCTATAAGAGCAAGAGGTTCAAACGCACGGTCCCATACAACACCGCTGCTGTTTCTGATTCCCTCCTCAAAAGGTACAAGCGCCACATATGATCCAATAACTCCAACCGCTATAGCTAGTAGTGTAGTTATAGCAAACTCAAGAACCATAGCCATTCGTATCTGTCTAGACGTATAACCTAGCGCCTTTAGCGCACCTATATCTACAATACTCTGTTCTATACTATTGGATATTCTGAAATATATAATAATCATTGCTATAATAGTTATCACTATGGCGAAGGCACTTAGCACTGCCGCTATAATATTCTGCATATATGTAAGCATGGTTATTTCCATGTCAGAATCTACTGCATATGATAGAATCTCATGTTCGGAGAAAGACTTTGTAAGCATACCTGAGGCTTCAGATGCAGTTACATCATCAGTCACCTTTATAAATGTAATTCTTCTATCGAAAGACTCTTCCGAATCTTTTCTTTTCTCCTCATCCCGATTCTTCCACTCATTAAAAAGTGATGGTTCAACATATATTATTCCAAGATTTGAATTACCAAGAATATTTTCATATATACCAGCTATCTGGAATGTATAATAATCTTCTCCAACCTGTATATCTACCTTATCACCAACTTTTTTCTTGATAACATTTGCATTATAATACAGCGATATATAGATAGGGTTCTCGCACTCCTCATCCATCTTTTCAACAAAATGAGGTGCTTCTATATCTCCCCATTCACCATACGGAAGGACATAATAATCATTCGTTTTAGTGTCATATAGATCCTTGCTATCTGCATCTGCCCCTTCCTTTCCAACAGTAAAAGGAAGACTCAGCGGTTCAAGATATTCAAATGATTCGATATAGTCGGCAGAAGATATTATATCCTCCATTTTAAACTTATCATCATCACTGAGTTCAGATACTACAGCAAGATCCGCGAAGTTATACTTGTCACGAAGCTCAGCATGAAGACCATTATATCCCAAGAGAACAGCAAGTCCCGTATGCAGCATTACAACAGACAGTACCATGATAAGGAAAAATGTTATCATATGTGATAAGTCGTTCTTAAAGTTAGACTTTAATAATTTACTCAGCATCTATCTATTCCTTTTCATTACGATTACCAGCCCATCTCAGTAAGGAATGCACGAAGCTTATCGTGGCGCTCTCGGTCACCAGAAACGTACTGACCCAGATCACATATTCCGCATATCGCACCATCCTTTAGATAAATGATACGATTGCCACGACGCGCCGACTTCATATCATGTGTAACCATTACTATAGACTGACCATTTCTATTAACCTCAGAAAGTACATCAAGTACTGCATTACTGCTTGCACTATTAAGTGCACCCGTTGGTTCATCTGCAAATATCATATCTGGTGAGTTAATAAGTGCTCTAACAATTCCGACTCTCTGAGCTTCACCACCAGAGAGCTGATTCGGAAACTTATTCCACAGCTTCTCCTCTATCTTTACCTTCTTAAGGAGTTCTTTTGCATTTTTTGCAAGTTTCACCTTATTCTGCTTTGTAAGTAGCCCCGCTGCCAGCACATTGTCTAGAATGCTCATGGTTCCTATAAGATGAATCTGCTGGAAGACAAATCCACAATGCTTTCTCCTAAAGATAGCCAGCTGATCACTATTAAACTTGGTTATATCCTTATCACAGAACATAATCTTTCCAAGACTTGCCTTATCCATTCCCGAAAGCGAATACAGAAGTGTAGACTTTCCTGCACCGGACGAACCCATAATCACTGTAAAGTCGCCTTCATATATCTTGAGATCCATATTCTTGATTATATGATGCTGCACCCCACCAACTGAGAATGTTTTACACAGTTTATCTGTTTCTATAATCGCTTTCTTTTCACTCATATTTCTTTTGGTTCACTTTCTTAATAATTGTTGAGAATATTACTATCAGAAGTAATATAGCCACCGCTCCAACTCCGATATAAGCAGGGCTTACAGCGGCTGTTTCAACAGCTTCAGCCTCTGCAACTTCTTCTGTAACCACAAGACTAATCTCTTCATTAAACTTCTTAGTATTTCCAGATGCATCCTCATAAGTTATCTCTATATCGATTGGATCTTCACCAACCTTAGCTGGTGTGATTGTCAAATCAACCGAGCTATTCTCTCCAGCCTCAATAGTACCTACATAGTAAGATATATCATCTATATCATCGCCGCTAAAGTTAGCAGTAACATTTCTCAGCTTATCAAGTCCCATATTATTTACCTTAAATGTGAGACTTGTTTTTCCGTCAATACTTACCTCACTTTTCGAAAGCTTCTTCTCTGATATACTGATCTTTGACTCTTGAACTACTGGAATAGATAGACTTGCACTATCTTCGAATGTATTCTTGTTTGTATTCTCATAGCTGTAATCAACATTCACTGTATAATTATTCTGAGGAAGATCAGCTCTAGCCTTCATCTTAACTGTAATATCACACTCGCCTTCCTTGTCAATCTTGTCTATGTAGAGTGTATCTGATCCCGATGCAGTCACAATCTGATTTTCTTCACTCGATAACTTAAGGCTGATATTACGAAGCTTAGTGCTATTCGACTCATTTACAAGATGAATCGTCATCTCAAACTCATCTCCAGCCTTTACTTCATCCCCCTTAATATCTCTTCCTGTAATAAGCAGCTTCGGTGTTGCGTCATAAATCGTCTCTGCGCGAACATCAGTCACATTCTTTGTAACATTTCCAACACCTGAAAATGCTGTAAGACCAACCAGTGCCGCAGAAATTAAAAATGTTCCAATACGCTTCATATTTTTTCTCCTTATTTATCTAATCTCTGATGCCTTCTTATCTTCGCATCTTATGACTTCATAATAAGGATTTATACATTAAGAGTCATTATCGGAACATTAACTTTGTATTAAGTAATATATTTCATTTTCCTGGAACATTAAGCCAGGATTAATTAGACAATCCTGAAGCCAAGCGTTACCTTAAAGCCATCTTCTGTATTG
>CACWGK010000018.1 GCA_902760415.1 uncultured Lachnospiraceae bacterium | reverse complement strand
CATCGAAGTCGGAGTACTTCTTCTGAAGTCGACTTCCGATCTCGCCGAGTCCTGTCTCTTTTCCACGGTTATCATTCTCAGTTATGATCTCTATGATATCATTTTCGATATTCTTGAGAGGGATAACATTTTCAGACTTCTTCTTACCTTTTGACTTTCCTTCCTTCGCTACAGCATTATCATCTGTCTGGAAGAGAAGAAGTTCAAGGTCAGTGAAGACTGTACATGCAGCTCTGAAAGATCGAGGAGTCTTACTCTCTCCCATTCCGATAACATGCATTCCCGACTCTCTCAGTCGACTGGCAAGTCTTGTGAAATCTCCATCACTGGATACGATACAGAACCCATCCACACTATGGGTATATAGAATATCCATCGCATCGATAATGAGCGTGGAATCAGTTGCATTTTTACCAACAGTATTTCTGAACTGCTGGATAGGTGTTATGGAGTTCTCCATCAGCTGTGTCTTCCACTTGTTAGCCTGAGTGGAGGTCCAGTCACCGTATATTCTCTTATAAGTTACAACGCCGTACTTCGTCATTTCATCAAGAATACTGGAAATGTATTTTGAAGATATATTATCTGAGTCAATCAAGACGGCGTATCTTTTATCTTCCATTAGTTGTCCTTTCTTAGAATATTGGAGCGTCGTCAAATGTATTCTCTATCACTGGTTTTGTGAAAGTTCCTGGATTAAGGACTCTTGTCATATTATCCTGAAGTTCTTCTATTAGTCGCCTCTCTAGATTAAGCTCTGCCTGTGTGAATCGATTCATATCAGGAGTTTGAAGTGCCTCGATAGCTTGATTCAGAGTAATTGATGCAAGCTGTGGCTGATTCAGAATATAGAACTGATAATACGCCAAGGTTCTTCTACCATTTGCGTCCATATCAGCCTCAATAGCTGGCTTTATCAGATTATATATTCTGGCTGCATGCGATGGATTAGGATTCACATAGGACGAATAAAAAAGAATGTGATAATAGCCGCCCATAATAAGCGTCTCATATGCATATTCAGAATTCGCTCCATGCTTTCTAACTGCAAGGTCCATCTGTCTTACCAGATTATTAAGTGCAGAGAAGTTCTTCATCCAAAGCGCTTTAGAAAAGCAAAGATATAGATAACTTACCTTCTCCTGTCTAGTCGCCTTATCAAACATTCCATCTGGTATAGACATATCCAGCTGTTCAAAGGTAGCTCCATTCTTAAGCTTCAAAATCTGAGAACGTGAAAAGCTCGCCAAATCCTGTCCCTTAATAAATGTCCTATATATTCTCATTATTACAGTAAGAATACTGACAATTGCAGCATACTCTGCACTTGAACGAAGTATTCTCGCTCCAAACTTTGGATTCTTCCAAAAGAAGTAAAGTATTACAAATGCATATAGGAAGTTGAGGAACATCAGAAGCAAATCCATAGCAAGTGTAACCTTTTTATACTTTGAATCTGTCTCCTCATCTATTCCCAGCTGCAAATAGAAGCTTGGTAAGAGAACAAACTTATCACTATTCCATGTGAACTTTTGATCTGGACTACTTCGTCTTCCTGTTTTTCCAAATACTCTTGCAATTGAAATATAGGAATCAGTAAAAAGCGACACTACAACGGCTGACAGCGAAATAGTAATACTCATTACCACAAGACCAAGTATTAAGCCAATAAAGAAAGCTATCATTATCTATATACTCCTAACCCTTCACTCATTTTATTCATCATCAGCTCCAGGAAGCGGAATATCTTGAAGAAGCGAAACCTTCTCCTTATGACGTTCTCTTATAGACTCATCCTGAGTCTCAACCTTGTTGATCTTATCAACGATCTCTTCACCATTTTTAGCGGAGCTACGTTCTCCAATATTCTTATATTGTCTATATACATCAAGAACTGTATCCTCGAGAGACTTATGCATCTGATATCTTCTCAGTTCTTCATTTTCTCCGAGCAGTATACTTCTAACTGCAGATTTATAGACTGCCTTCGCTGCCTGTTCCTCAGTCAGGTTATACTTTTCCTTCAGTTCGTCCTTTATTATTCTTAGATAATCCTCAATATATTCTGGTGCATTTGACATTTTAATTCCCTCATAAAAATACTTGAACAAATTATTTCTCAAAGTCAAAATGGTAATCCAGCCCTAAAGCATCTCGAATCGTCACGATATCCTTCTGAACGCCTTCACCGACTGGCACACCCTTGTCCTTTCTATAAAGCCACACATCATACTCCTTCTCACCAGCAGTATATATACGACTTTCTCCAGGAGCCTTCTTTGAAGCACGAAGTGCACGGCAGATATCTCCTGCAATTTTCTTAAACTCATCCTGACCCATAAATGCATCAGGATCCACCACAAAGAAGAAGTGCCCCAAATGATACATCTGCGGTTTGCCGTCTTCGCTCACTCCCGAAAGCGCCTTCATGAATTCACCGCCAGATAGGGCAGCCGATAGAATCTCAACTACTGTAGCATATCCATAGCCCTTGTATCCAGCCAGCTCATCTCCTATTCCACCAAGTGGAGCAAGTGCCGCTGTACCAGAAACCAAGTCCTTTAGAATCTGCTGACTATCTGTAAGAGCTTCTCCATTTTCAGAAATGACAGTTCCCGCTGGAGTTGGTTTACCCTCTCTAGCATAGTACTCTATACGTCCTCTCTGAACTATAGATGTTGCACAGTCTAGGCAAAATGGAAACTCTTCATCGGTTGGAATCGAGAAGGTCAGTGGATTAGTACCAAGCATATTCTCAACGCCGAAGGTTGGTGCTATGGATGGTCTTGCATTTGTACCAGTGATACCAACCATTCCTTCTTTACTCGCCATGGAAGTCCAGTATCCTGCGATCCCATAATGAGTTGAGTTACGGATAGCTCCACCGGCCATACCATAAGTCTTTGCCTTTTCTATAAGCTTCTCCATCATACGATAGCTGGCTACCATACCCATGCCATCATGAGCGTCCATAACAATCGTAGTTGGAGTTTCTTTAAGTATCTCTATTTCAGTCACCGGAAGGAGTGTACCCTTCACGATACGATCGATGTATATAGGTTTAAATCGATTGCATCCGTGACTTTCTATGCCTCGTCTGTCTGACTCCAGAAGAACATCGGCACATATTATTGCGTCTTCTTCAGGAACCCCATACCCTTTGAAGGCGTCTACCATAAAGTTATTCATTTGCTCCCAAGGAACAAATGGTCTAGTCTCTACTATATTTCCCATACGCTTCTCCTGTTATATAAAAAGCAGGCATCAACTGTCACATCCTGTGACAGCTGGTGCCTGACCTGGGTGTCACCTATGTACACTCATTTATTAATCATCATTCTTTGTTAACTGTGCTGCTGCAGTTTCCTCAAGCATATCCTCACGAAGAAGTGTGATAAGGTCGTCATCATTTATATTCTCATCAGCGATGATTCTTGTAGCCTGTCTATCTACGCAACGCTCGAAGTAGTTACGAACGAGACGGGCATTTGCGAAGTTATCAATCTTCTGCTCTGTCATACCTCTCAGATATGCCTCAGCAACATCTGCTGCACTCTGAGTAAGGATATAATCGTTGTTCTTACACATATACTTGAAGATTTCCATCAGCTCACTACTGTTGTAATCTGGGAAGTAAATGTACTTATTAAATCTGGACTTAAGACCAGGGTTGGACTCGATGAACTCTGTCATCTCATTTGTGTAACCAGCAACGATAACGATGAAGTCATCACGATCATCCTCCATACGTTTCAGAAGTGTATCGATTGCCTCCTGACCATAGTCTCCTGAATCCTTATTATGTGTCAGTGTATATGCCTCATCGATGAAGAGGATACCACCGATTGCTCGGTTGATAACATTTGTTGTCTTAAGAGCAGTACCACCAGCAAAGTGGTCAACCAGACCAGATCTATCAACCTCGATAAACTGACCCTTACTAACAAGGCCGAGCTGCTTATATATCTTAGCAAGAAGACGAGCGATTGTTGTCTTACCTGTACCAGGGTTACCCGTAAATACAAGGTGGAAGGACATCTCAACTCGCTTGTAGCCTCTCATCTCACGAAGCTTACGTACCTTAATGATATTGATGAGGTGCATAACGTCTTCCTTAACGGAACCAAGTCCGATAAGTCCCTGAAGGTCATGAACAAGTTCATCAAGAGACTTATCAATCTCTTCTGACTCATCCTTACGGCCTCTTCTACCGACACGGCCCTCACCACGCTTGAAGACCTTACCTTCATCATCCTCTTCCTTCTTGAAGTTAAGGAACTCAGATACATCAGTAGCAGCCTTCTTCTGGATATTACGTCCAGATATATTAATTGCTTTCTTAGTAACGAACTCACCAGTCTTCTCATCAAATGATGTGATAGTCTCAAGTTCTGGATCAGCTGTATTAGAGAATGTAGCTGTACCACCCTTCAGGTGATCTGGCATATCTCCAGCCTTCAGAATACTTGTCTGCTGAGATGTAACAATACCTGCACTATTAAGTGTAGCATTAAGAACACCTACATAATCCTTAAGAGCCTGCTTTGTAGCTTCCTTAACTCCATCATATGCTATAAAGCCTTCACCAAGTTTTCTAAATGTATCAACTACAAACTTAGACTTTGCGACACTGGCATTAGATGCCTTCATGTCAGGATCTCTATCTGCTTCTATGAAGTATGTAAGAGACTTTGGTGATTCTGTAAGGAACTTGGTATCACTGCATTTCTGCTCAACCAATGCGAGGAACTTCTCCTCAGAAAGAATCATACGAAGGTTGGTCTTGATATACTCTATCTGATCCTGAAACTCGCTGTTCCCTGGCTCATACAGATATCCAAGAAAGACCATCATGTCGTATCTTAACAGGTCTTTAAGTGACATCCTAGCGTCTGCAGGATAGATTGATGAATTCTCAGAGATATCATCTGCATATGTGATACACTCTGCAATCATGTTTTGAATGTTTTTTATTACCATAACACTGCCCCACCAAAAATAAAGATTTTTATTTTCGCCGAAATAGCTCTCACCCTAAAATCAGCGTAAGGGTATTATATCACAAAAAAGGCACTATGTCATCATTCGAATAGCGCCTTTTTTCTACTAATTTTCATTATGTTAATCTGGGTACATCCCCGGCATCATTCCGGGCATCATGCCACCCATTCCAGGTCCCATTCCAGGTCCCATTCCAGGAGTCATTCCTTGTCCACCTTGTCCAAATCCGGAGCTGCCGCCTTGTCCTCCAAAGCCATAGTCAAATGAATAGCCTCCGTTATTATCTTCAGGACCACCCATCATAGGACTCTGACTCTGTCCATCACGAAGTACTGATAAAGCATTCATAACGTCCTGCTTCTTTGAACTTACCTTACTTTGATCAACTTGATTCATGGCGATAACATTTGATACCTTATCTAGTTCGTCGCTTTCTATGTCGGTATCCAGCTGAATATTTCCTGTGCCGCTAAGAATCTGCTGTCCTGACTTCGTAAGACTCACCTCCGCTGCAATATCAGCCTTTCCATCAAGAGCCTCAACATCAAGATATATATCATCCTCGTCAGTAGCAGAAACAAGTGATACAGTCCACTCGGTACTTGATGTAACTTTATCAACGCCCTTGTTCTTACTAGCAACCTTTATAGAAGTTGATGCATCATCCGCAAATGATACATCTGCGACAAAAGCACGTATACTACTTTTATCCATATATATAGTTAGTACTAAATCACTACTAACTCCAGATTCCAGCAACTTACTGACATCAACCAACTCACTCTGCTGAGTATTTCCCTGCCCCGGCATCATTCCTCCGAAGCCACTTGAATCCTGCCCCGGCATCATTCCTCCGAAGCCGCTAGAATCCTGACCTGGCATCATTCCTCCAGCGCTGTCCTGCATAGATGCACCGTTAAAAAACGCCTGAAGAAGCTGTACTGCTCCGCCTTGAGACTTTCCACCCTCGGACTGCTTTGCCTGGGACATTTCCTTCAGCATACTGTTAATGTCACTTGCTGAGATAGTAACCTTATATTTCTTACATTTAATCTTCTTAACTCCATTTGTCACGGAGCCATTTCCCGCAGATTCAACCTCTGCATTTCTCCAAAGCCTGTCGATTATTCCAGTTAACTGGCCGCCCTGTGCTCTTTGTCCAGAGCCACCATTATTCTCAAACTGAACATAACCATCAGTTACACCATCTACACTCAGGTATGCTCCGTCCTGCCCCATCACATAATCTGATGAAAGCACAGTCTGCCCACCTTGAGACAGTTCTATCTTACCACCTTTCTTCATAGATGCCTTATCTGTAGTTTCAAGAAGCTTAGCATTTATGCTGCCATTTGCTCCTGATACATCCGCATCCACTGTCAGGGTTCCGCCCTTTTCTACATATCCGCTCAGAATATCCGCCGAGCCATATGTATTCATCAGAGCCTTATAAATCCTTTTCTTTGGGGACATAAGAAAAGTTGTCACAAATATCACGCCACAAGCAAGGAGCAGTGCGCCGATACCTATGCCGCCAAATAACATAATTTTTTTCTTCGAATGAATAAACTTGTTCATAGCATTTCCTCCTACAGACTTAAAGTCTATGACTCAACAAATAGAACATAAGTCTCCCCTTACGATTTCGATTCTAAGATAATGCTACCAACTTTTCCTACTATATCCTGTCAAAAAAATGTCAAAGTTTTGTCAATTCTTCAGCATACTTAAGAAGTTTCTTTCTTCCTTTTGAATCGAGCTTCTCAGATAACTCCATAATTTTAAACATTTCTGGACTCTCTTCCTTCTTAATCACATAGCTTTGAGACTCTGGATTATCTTCCTTACCGATCAGATATTCCGGACTTACATTTAGAACCTGTGCCATAACAATAATCGTAGCGTAAGTTGGATTTCTGTCTCCCTTTTCGTATCTTACATACGTTGTCTGGCCAATATTCATTCTTTTTGAAGCCTCAAGCTTCGTGATTGACAGCGCTTTTCTCGCACTTGTTAATCTTTCAGGAATCAAAACTTCCTTCATATGATTTACCTCCGAAAAAAAAAACAGCCACGAACTAGCTTTACGCAAGTTTGTGGCTATTTATCTAAGTGTGCGTCCTAGAGGATTCGAACCCCCGACCTTCTGGTCCGTAGCCAGACGCTCTATCCAGCTGAGCTAAGAACGCATATATTTACAGCGAATGATATGATACCACTACCCTCTACAGCTTGTCAAGGAGAAAATTATCTTTGTAAAGAATCTCTATAACATAGAGTTACGGAATAATCCCCTCCAGATATCCTACTAGTTGAAAAGCGGTAATGATCCAATCCCTGAAGTTTATCAGGTGCATCCTCCCTTACCTCTATCTTTCCAGAAAGAATAGCACCTTCGCCACCATATCTATCTACCTCATCTGAAGCGGATTGGTCAAATGTAGCATCAAATGACGAAAGTGGTACGCTTATCCCGATACCAAGGCATTTTAGAAAGGATTCTTTTATAGTCCAGATATCCCGGAACCTTCTCTCAGCATCAAGCATATCACCAAATATATAGTCCTGATCTCTCTTAGTAAACATTCTTTTGGTGATCTTAAAGTCGTTATCTGACTTATGCTCTACATCAATCCCGACCGGAACATTACCGACAGCAAGGGCCACATATTCGCCGGAGTGAGACAAGTTACTGTATATCTCACCACAAGGTACTTGATCAGCACTACTGAGACGCTCCAAAAGTTCCTCATGGGATATTAGATAATCTCTATCATCATAGCCATACATATATTTCTCTGCCTTACCCTCGAGAAACAAAGAAGTGCCCACCTTCAGCAGCATCCCCGCAGCGATACTCTGAATACGAGCACTATCATTTTTAAGTCTCGCCACCTTTTCTTTACGCGAATCATCGAGGAGCTCTCGTATATGAGACTCCTCGCGAAGTATATCTTCTTGTTCTATTCTATAAAGAAAGACAGCTAGTTTTTTATTCATCTTATACTACCTTAATATCCGCCGCATGGGAGTATGAGTCGCCAGGATATTTATTCGTAATGATCATGGTGCCACTGAACTCCGCAAATGTTACTGATGACGACTGTCCAAACTTATCATGATCTGCCAGGATATATCTTGAACCCGGCTGGGTATTCTCGATGGCAACCCTCTTGATCAGCGCCTCTCTAACGTCAGGAGTTGTATAGCCCAGCTTCAAGTTTACTCCATTTGTACCGAAGAATCCCTTATTGAAATGATATTTCTGGATATGCAATATAGCGTCAGCACCTACAACCGTATCGGTATTTTCCTTCACCTCTCCACCTATCAGAAAAGCTTTAAAATGTCTTCTTACAAGATTCCTAGCGTGCGAGATAGCATTTGTCACATATATCGCACGTTTCTCCGTAAGAAATCCAACCATATATTCTGTGGTCGTTCCTGAATCTATATATACATAATCCCCCGGTTCTATAAGAGACGCAGCGTACTCTGCGATTCGAAGCTTCTCATCCTTATTGATAGTCTCCTTCGCCATGATGGATAGTTCCTCTAGAGTTGGCGGATTCTCTAGTGCAACCGCTCCTCCATGAACCTTTACGAGTCGACCTTCTCGGCTGAGTGTTACTATATCTCTTCGCGCAGTTGATTCCGATACCCCGAGAAGATTCATTAGGTCTGCGACCGTTACACTCTTCTTCTCATTAACCTCTGCGAGTATTAGTCTTTTTCTCTCCTCAGTTAACATTTTCCTCCACCTCTAGCTTTTTCTTCCAAAAACCAAGAGTTACACATGTAAGAGCTGAACCTATGATCCATGCAACCAGGAAAAGCACCTGATTCTCTACCGCAAGCAGAGAAAGAACTCCTCCATATGGCACCTTAACCTCGCATTTGAAAAGCATTGAGAGACAGCCAGCAACAGCCGCTCCAAGAACCGAACAAGGTATTACACGAAGTGGATCTGCCACCACATAAGGTACGCTTCCCTCTGTTATAGCTGCAGCGCCCATAATAGCACTTGGAATCGACGCACTTCTCTCTTCCTTCGTAAACTTCTTTGGGAATATCCAAGTTGAAAGCGCTATACCAAATGAAGGAACCATGCATCCAACCATAACAGACGCCATTACCATATAGCAGATCTGAACCTTAGTATCGTCAACCTTAACGCCTGCATTTATCGAACTCTGCGCAACGTCAATCATACTACCAGCGAATATAAATGCAACTTTCTTAAATGCTCCGCCCATATCAAAAGCTACCATAGCCCCAAGCAGAAGTCCAAGAACTGACAACATACCTGCATCATGAAGTGATACGAGAACATCGAACATTCCCTTGTTTATAAGTCCTGTAAGAGGATTAACTGCAAACATCATTACGATGCCTATAAGCAGTGTTCCTACTATCGGATATATAACTATATTCTTGATACTCTCAGCAGATTCAGGCATATTTTCGCACGCTTTCTTAAGTCCAAGAATAAGGAAGCCTGCAACAAATCCTGCAATGATGCCGCCTAAGACTCCAGGTGCTGTCTGTCCACCTTTTGGCTGAGCAAATACATATCCAGCAAGAAACTTATTAAATGCATCTAGCGGTTCTTCATTAAATAGTTCTTTTCCCGTAAATGTCATAGACGCAAGCGCCTGGTTACCTGAGTTAGCTAGCATTCCACCTACTAATCCAACAGCCAAAGCCTCCTTGCCAGCGATAGCCTTAGCTATATATCCTGAAAGTACAGGTATCATAAAAGCAAAAGCCACATTTCCCACATACTTAAAAATTGATGATACCGGAAGTATATATCCAAGATACGCTCCTGCATCCTCCGTGTGTCCTGCAAATGTATCTATTAGATACGAAAGAAATACAAGAAGTCCACCAACCACTACAAATGGGAAGCAATACTTTTCTCCCTCAAGAAGCCAGGAATATATCTTGCTTCCAAGCTTTTCTTCAGGAGGAAGTTCAATCTTAATCGGAGCCAAGTCCTCAGTGGTTTCCTCAGCCTTAGCTTCTTCCACCTTCTCTTCAGTGGTTTCTTCGACATTGGTCTCTTCCGCCTTCTCTTCAGCGGTTTCCTCGACCTTGGTCTCTTCCACGCCTTCCTTCAAGTTCTCAGTATCCATGTTAACCTCCACACATCATATTTATTACAGTTCTTCGTACAACCTCAAGATTTCTTCCTTAGTACCAAAGCTTGGCGAGAACGCATTTGCCGATCCTGCGGCCACACTCATTTTGAATGCATGCATTAATTCATCACCTGCGAGACTCTCGCCTCCCCCGAGGCCAATACATCCCGACAGGAAGCCCGCAACCATTGAATCCCCCGAGCCTACTGCATTTATCACTTCACCCTTCGGTGCAGGAAGAGTATAAAACTCGCCCTTTGACGTAACTATCGCAGCGCCCTTTTCTGCAAGGGAAACGATTACATTTTCGGCACCCATTTCATGCACTTTTCTCGCATATGGTTCTATCTCTTCAAATGTATATAGGGAAACTCCGAAGAGATCACCCAGTTCGAAATTGTTAGGTTTTATAAGAAATGGCTTATATTCCAGCGCATTTTGAAGCAACGTCTTGGTAGCGTCAACGACAAATCTCACGCCTTTCCCCTGAAGACGTTTCATAATGTCGCTGTATATGGTAGTCGGCATGCTGGCAGGAATACTTCCCGCAAGAACCAGAATATCGCCGCTTTCAAGAGCATCTAGCTTCTGGCAGAGTCTATCCACATTTTCTTCAGAAATTGCCGGACCCATTCCATTTATCTCAGTTCCTTCTATCGAGCTGAGCTTAATATTTATTCTCGAGCAACCATCTGAAAGCTTTATCTCGTCGGCATTTACTCCGCGCTGTCTCAGAAGTCTCGTTATCTCATTACCTACAAATCCGGCCGAAAAATATATAGCCGTACTATCGACGCCTAGATTTCGCAGAACTGTTGAGACATTTAGACCCTTTCCGCCTGGAAACATCATTTCCGATGCGGTACGGTTGGTCATGCCCAGTGCGAAACCCTTCACGTCCACTATGTAGTCTAGCGACGGATTAAATGTCACTGTGTATATCATATGTTTATTCCTTTGACTGATTAAATAAGTGTATATGTTTTCTTTGATATCCTACTTCTTTGGCTTAAGGTACTTCTTCAGATACTGGCCTGTGTAGGACTTTTTCTTCTTTGCAATCTCCTCAGGAGTTCCAGTAGCAACGACCGTACCGCCGCCATTTCCGCCCTCAGGTCCCATATCTATAATGTAGTCCGCCTGCTTGATAACGTCCATGTTATGCTCGATTACAACTACTGTATTTCCGCCATCTGCGAAGGTCTGGAGAATCTGAAGCAGCTTTCTAACGTCGTCAAAATGAAGTCCTGTAGTAGGTTCATCCAAGATATAAATGGTATTTCCCGTGCTACGTTTACTAAGCTCCGTTGCAAGCTTGATACGCTGCGCCTCACCACCTGACAGGGTTGTAGATGGTTGGCCAAGCTTGATATATCCAAGACCAACATCCTGAAGAGTCTTTATCTTTCTATAGATTGTAGGAACTGCTTCGAAGAAATCGCAAGCCTCATCCACCGACATATCCAGAACCTCGAAGATATTCTTGCCCTTGTATCTAACCTCCAGTGTCTCACGGTTATATCTCTTTCCGTCACACACCTCACAAGGTACATAAATATCTGGAAGGAAATGCATCTCTATCTTGTTGATTCCGTCTCCCTTGCAGGCCTCGCATCGACCACCTGATACATTGAAGGAGAAGCGTCCCTTGTTGTATCCCATAGTCTTTGCATCCTTAGTCTCTGCAAAGATTCCACGGATCAGATCGAAGACTCCTGTGTAAGTCGCAGGATTAGAACGTGGTGTTCTTCCAATAGGCGACTGATCTATATCTATTATCTTATCAAGGCTATCTATGCCTATTATATCCTCATGCTTACCTGGCTTGATACGAGCACGGTTAAGGTCTCTTAGAAGACGTTTCTTTAAGACTTCATTTATCAGTGAACTCTTTCCAGAACCTGATACACCTGTGACCACTGTAAGAATACCAAGTGGAATATCAACATCCACATTCTTAAGGTTATTCTCGCACGCACCCTTAATCTTAAGGAAACCAGTTGGTTCTCTTCTAGTAGATGGAACCGGAATTATCTCCTCGCCGCTTAGATACTGTCCGGTTATGGAGTCTTTACATTTGATGATATCATCTATAGTTCCTGTAGCTACAACCTCTCCGCCATGCACACCGGCTCTTGGTCCAATGTCCACGATATAGTCCGCTGCGCGCATAGTATCCTCATCATGTTCAACAACTATGAGAGTATTTCCGAGCTCCTGCAGTCTCTTCAGCGATGCTATCAGCTTATCATTATCACGCTGATGAAGACCGATAGATGGTTCATCCAAAATGTATGTAACGCCGACAAGTCCCGAACCGATCTGAGTTGCAAGCCTGATACGCTGCGCCTCACCACCCGATAGGGTTGCGGTAGCACGACTCAGATTCAGATAGTTAAGTCCAACATCTACCATGAAGTTGAGCCTTGCTCTTATCTCCTTCAGGATATCGCGTCCTATCATAGCCTGACGCTTTGTAAGCTCCAGATTATTGACAAAATCCGACAGCTCGTCGATTGGCATTTCTGTCATTTCATATATATTCTTATCTCCAACAGTAACTGCGAGTGATGCAGGCTTCAACCTCTTTCCACCGCAGACCTTACATGGAGTATATGTCATATACGACTCGTAGTCGCTCTTCATTTCTTCAGAACCAGTATACTTATAACGTTCTTCAACATTTGCGATAAGTCCTTCGAAAGGATGTGTAAATGTACTTCTCCTTGTTCTCTGACTCTGATAATGAATCGTGATTCTTCGTCCGTGAGTACCATTCATGATGACATCCTTCACTTCATCAGGAAGATCACGGTATGGTGTATCCATAGAGAAGTTATAGGTTTCAGATAGAGCCACGAGAAGAGCATGCGTAAATGACTTAGCATCGCCACTGGACGCCCAACCCGATACCGCAATAGCACCCTCATTTAGCGAACGGGATTTATCTGGAATCATAAGATCTGGATCCAGTCTTCTCTCCCAGCCTATACCAGTACAAGCCGGACAAGCACCAAATGGATTATTGAATGAGAAGGATCTAGGCTCGATCTCATCAATCGAAACATTACAGTATGGACAGGAGAAGCTATCCGAAAATGTATACGTCTCCCCGCCTATCACTTCTATCTTAACTATTCCCTCAGCCTGCTTAAGCGCAACCTCGAGGGAATCTGCAAGTCTTCTATCGATGCCTTCTTTTATCACCAGACGGTCCACGATTATATCGATATTATGCTTAATGTTCTTATCAAGAGTAATCTCCTCATCGAGAGTGTACTGATTTCCATCGATTACCACTCTGACGAAACCACTCTTCTTAGCTCTGGTAAGCAGCTTCTCGTGAGTACCCTTACGTCCACGAACAACCGGAGCAAGTACCTGGAACTTAGTCTTCTCAGGAAGCTCCATAATCTGATCCACCATCTGATCAACAGTCTGTCTCTCTATGATTCTTCCGCATTTTGGACAGTGTGGTATACCAATTCTCGCATATAGAAGTCTTAGATAATCATAGATTTCTGTAACCGTTCCGACTGTAGAACGTGGATTCTTATTCGTCGACTTCTGATCTATGGATATAGCTGGGGACAGTCCCTCTATCTTATCCACGTCCGGCTTCTCCGCCTGGCCCAGGAACTGTCTCGCATACGAAGACAGAGATTCCATATATCGTCTCTGGCCTTCAGCATAGATTGTGTCAAATGCAAGCGACGACTTTCCAGATCCCGAAAGACCTGTAAATACTATAAACTTATTTCTTGGCAGAGTTACATCCACGCCCTTGAGGTTATGTTCGCGCGCACCCTGCACTGTTATATACTTTATCTCACTCATAATTCTTCCTATCTTATAACATATGAAGATATATCTCACATATGTTTATTTGTCATAGTCACGAAGCTTTACCTTTAGTTCGATAAGCTCGTCACGAAGCACTGCTGCAAGCTCAAAGTTAAGCTCTGATGCAGCCTGGTTCATCTTCTTGGTCAGGCGTTCAATCTCCTTGCCAAGTTCCTTCTTATTCATAAGGTCAGGATCCTTACCCACCGTCTTTCTGCGGTCCTTCTCTTCATCCTGAGCTGCCTTAAGGCTGGTAGAAATAAGTTCTCTAACGGCCTTTCGTATAGTCTGAGGAGTTATACCATTTTCCTCATTATACTTCTGCTGTATCTCACGACGACGGTTCGTCTCGTCGATAGCCTTCTGCATAGAATCTGTAATGGTATCTGCATACATGATAACGTGGCCATCAACATTTCTCGCCGCACGACCGATGGTCTGAATAAGAGAAGTCTCGGACCTAAGGAATCCCTCCTTATCTGCATCCAGGATAGCTACAAGTGTTATCTCTGGAATATCAAGACCTTCTCGAAGCAGGTTGATACCTACCAGAACATCAAAGACTCCGAGTCTCAGATCTCGAACGATTTCCATTCTTTCCAAAGTATCTATATCACTATGAAGATACTTAACCTTAACATCCAGGCCACGAAGATAGCTTGTCAGCTCTTCTGCCATACGTTTTGTAAGTGTTGTGACAAGCACCTTGTTACCCTTTGTAACTTCCGCATTTATCTCACTATAGAGGTCATCAACCTGACCCTCTACAGGACGAACATCTATAGGCGGATCCAGCAGTCCCGTAGGTCTTATGATCTGCTCAGCTCTTCCTTCCTCATGTTCCTCTTCATACGGACCAGGAGTAGCAGATACGAAAAGTATCTTATCTATTCTCTCTTCATACTCTTCGAAGTTAAGAGGTCTGTTATCCATAGCCGAAGGAAGTCTGAAACCAAAATCGATAAGTGTCTCCTTACGCTTCTTATTACCACCAAACATTCCTCGTACCTGAGGAAGTGTCTGATGTGACTCGTCTACTATCATAAGGTAATCATCTCCGAAGAAATCTATCAGAGTATCCGGCGGATCTCCCGGCTTACCCCCTGCAAGTATACGAGTATAATTCTCAATGCCCGAACAGAATCCCGTCTCGCGTAACATTTCCATATCAAACTCAGTACGTTCCTGAATTCTCTGTGCCTCCAGAAGTTTATCATGAGACTTGAAGTAGACAATTCTCTCGCGAAGCTCAGCGTCTATCTCGGCCAGTGCCTTCTCCATCTTCTCCGGAGCGATAACATAGTAGGACGCTGGGAAGATACAGGTAAATGTTATATCTCGCTTTATCTCTCCTGTAACCGGATCGAACTCTGAGAGCCTGTCTATCTCGTCCCCGAAGAACTCGATACGAACAGCTTCGCCATCTTTGTTGGCTGGGATGATATCAACAACATCTCCCTTCACACGGAAGGTACTACGCTTGAAGTCCATTTCATTTCTGGTGTACTGCATATCCACCAGTTCTTTCAGGAGCACGTCGCGGTCAAGGGCCATGCCTGGTCGAAGGCCCAGCATCATTGATTTATAATCTTCTGGATTACCGATTCCATAGATACAGGAAACTGATGAGACAACTATTACATCATCTCTCTCAATAAGCGCAGACGTCGCACTGTGACGAAGCATATCTATCTCATCATTTACCGAGGAATCTTTAGCTATATATGTATCAGACGAAGGAACATACGCCTCCGGCTGATAATAATCGTAATAAGAAACAAAATACTCCACAGCGTTCTCTGGAAAGAAAGCCTTCATCTCTCCATAGAGCTGTGCAGCAAGTGTCTTGTTGTGTGACATTATGAGAGTTTTTTTACCAAGGGCTTTTATAACATTTGCCATGGTAAATGTCTTACCTGAACCAGTTACTCCAAGGAGTGTCTGATGCTTCTTGCCCTCCTTAAAGCCCTGAACTATAGACTTGATTGCCTCTGGCTGATCACCAGTAGGCGCGTATTCACTATGCAATATAAACTCAGCCATTATATTTCCTCTTATCAATTACCAAGAAGTAAATCTATAGCTTGCAGGTATAGACGAGGCACGAGTTCTTTGGCACAACCACTGTCAGTACATTATTCTGTACCATGGCAATCTGTTCATCCAAAGTGTAGCCTTCTTCCGTGGTCATCATCACACGCTTCATGGTTCTATTGTTATGAACTCCAAGTTCTCTTACATGGAGCTTAATCTCTTTGTCGACATAGTCACTGTTAATGATAACAGCAACTGCTTCTTTGAAGTTGAAACGTCCGAAAGCTATCATTCTGTACTCCCCGTGCAGGAACTTTAGAGAACCTGTTCTAAGGCACTGATACTGATTATGAATAGCTATTATATCCTTATGGAACTGAATCATCTCATGATCCTCATGTCCCCAAGGATATGTACGTCTTGAGTCAGGATCAGTCCAGCCACACACACCAGCCTCATCACCGTAATAGATTGTAGGTGCACCTGGCCAGGTCATCTGAAATGTAACCGCCATCCTCATAATGCCGCGGCTGACATTTTCATTTGCAGTCTCAGCACCAACTGTCTGAATACGGCCAACACGGTGATTCGTCCTAGTAAGGAATCTTGAATGGTCATGATTCGACAGCTCATTCATCGATACATATAGTGAGTTGTACATCATGTAAGACATATAATTTCGAATAGTTCCAAGGAAGAAGTCAGCATTTCCCAGGAAATCTCCGCGGAACTCATCGCTATGCTTTTCTACACCTGTAAGGAACCAAGTGATAGGCTCCATGAAGGCTCCATAGTTCATGATGGTATCCCACTGATCCCCCTCAAGCCAAGACTTAGGATTTCCATAATGCTCAGCTAAAATGATTGCTTCAGGATTTGCATCCTTTACAGCGCTTCTAAAATCTCTCCAGAAGGAGTGATTGTATTCTTCTGAATACCCAAGATCGGCTGCTACATCAAGTCGCCAGCCATCGCAGTTATAAGGTGGCGATACCCATTTGCGGCCAATCTTCATTATATAATCGTGGAGCTTCTGAGACTCCTCGTAATTAAGCTTAGGAAGTGTATCATGTCCCCACCAGCCGTTGTATGAGCCATTGCAAGGCCATGCATTTTCATCCATGAACTTGAAGAAGCCTCTATATGGACTGTCAGCAGATACATATGCGCCCTTTTCGTAGTCAGGATTTTGATCATAGATTCTCTCTTTATCCAGCCACTTATTGAAGGAGCCGCAATGATTAAATACTCCATCAAGGATAACCTTGATTCCTCTGGCATGAGCCTCCGATACAAGCTTCGCAAACAGTCGATTCGAAGCCTTTAGATTCTCCTTGCTGGTAACACGACTTATATACTTAGTTGCAGATGTGTTATTGGTGTTCCACTCCTCAAGTGGCTCGCCCTCATCCTTTACGATCTTTCCAAAATGAGGATCTACATAGTCATAGTCCTGAATATCATACTTATGATTAGATGGTGATACGAAGATAGGATTCAGATAGATAGCCTCAACACCAAGATCCTGCAGATAGTCAAGCTTATTCATAACTCCCTGAAGATCACCACCATAGAAGTTACCTACATCCATAGCGTCCGGTGTCTTGTTCCAGTCCTCTATCTTCCGAACATGACTGCCAACGTAGCTGTACTCTCTATCTACAACATCATTTGAAGCGTCACCATTACAGAATCTATCTACAAATATCTGATAGAAAACTGCACCCTTTGCCCAGTCTGGTGTCTTAAAGCCTGGCACTATCTGGAAGTCATAATCATGATTAACGTCTCTTAGAATACCAAGACGGTTATAGATGACATTTAACCTGTCATTATGTATCTCAAAGTAATATCTAAGTGTTGAAGATACTCTAGGAATCTTTACCGAATAGTAGTCGAAGATACCGGTCTGCTTAGAAAGTTTCATGGAAATGTGCTCGTCACCAATAACGATATCTACTCCGTCAACGTTATTCTTAGCAGTTCTAAACTTGATAGTTATATCGTCACCTTCTTCTGGTTCAGCAGGTGACACAAAGTTTGGCGTCACATCTGTAAAGAGAGCGCCAAAGTTTAGAATAGTTGTAGAACTGAATATACTGTTGATTTTTCTAAGCACGTCTTGATTAGACATATGCAGCCTCCGGTTAAATGTGAAACATACAGCCAATTAATCCGGTAATCAAGCAAGTCGAGACCAATGCCCACAGATAATCTGTATTTTACCATAAAATAAGCCAGAATTAAAGTGACATTACGTCTCAAAAAGGTTATAATGTGACATATGTTTAACATCAATATTTTAAAGGAAATACAGGGGGTAAAATGGGTAGAAAATCAATCAAAGCAGATAAGAATATATACTTTAGATCCAGAGAGGAAGCCGGACTCACACGTGCAGAAGCCAGCGAAGCTATGGTTTACGTGTCTGAGAGCCGTATAGATAAGATAGAAAATGACAGAACTATAGTTCAGCCATCTGACGTTGTAGCTATGGCATCAGCATATAAAAAGCCTAGCCTCTGCAACTATTACTGCACTCACGAGTGCCGTATCGGACAGGACACAGTTGCAGAAATACATCCATCTAATCTTGCAGAGCTTTCACTCGGAATCTTTAATTCCCTAAATGCATTGAACGCTCAGAAGGATAGACTGATGGAAATCGCCGAGGATGGAACTATCCGCGACGACGAAGCTGAGGACTTCATAAAGATTCAGGAGAACCTCAACAAGATTTCTATAACCATAGAATCCTTAAAGCTGTGGATCAGCCAGGCTGTTGCCGACGGCAAGATAAAGCCACTTAATTAGTTAACTTGATTAGTTAACTTGATTAGCTTACTTAGTTTATATGCTTAGCTTAATAATATTATTAATTTATCACTAACGGATAAGTCTGCTTATGAAGAGGAACTGTCTGTTCCTTAGTATCCAGAACCCTCTGAACCTTTCCGTCTTCAAGAATAACAGGAGTTCCTTCTCTATTCATAAATGCATCTATATAATCTTCAATGCTTGTAAGGCGTCTATCGAACATCATTCCGCCCTTTGCTCCATCATAGAAGAAATGAATATCGGAGCCAGCGGACATAGGGACGTCTAGCTTGCAAGCATATTCATATCCAAGTGCATTCATATTTGGCTTGTTAGCTGCATTATATATCTCTATTCCATCGCTGGCAGCTGGTGTAAGTATAATATCGTCTATATACCATCTCTCACGGTAAGGATGCGCCTGGACCATAATACCGCCAGCCTTAGACACAAGTTCATGTAGTTCAACTCTAGTCTTATCCATCACATCAGGATTTGCATATAACCAGTCTTCATCCACACCATAGATAAGGTATTCATCACCTTCAAAGTAATACTCTATTCCAAAGAATACATCAAATCTCTCAGATTCATCAGTAATCATTGCATTATGCTCATCAGCCATTTTCTTAGCAGCCTTATAGCCACTAACATACATTGCAACCTTCTCCTTCCAAGGAAGATTCTTAGGTACTGCACTGTTACCATTGAAGAAATGATCTGTCACTATGATTCCGCTATAGCCTTGCTTCATCATGTAGTTAATGTAATCTCCACCCGAAACCTTTCCACACTTGCTGGCTTCAGATGTATGTAAATGTGTTTCGTAAATATAAGCCATATTCTTTTCCCCTACTTTTTATCACACGTAAATATACTTCACATATACAAAGTTTTCTTTATATAAAGAGTTTTTATATATACAAAAAAGTCACACCCTAGGTGTGACTTTTATAGAACAATTTTCTAAAGAATTCCACTTAAGGTTCTCTTCAAGCAACTAATGTTACCTCGCCAAGTTCCTCATTAGAATATACAACTCCTAATCCTCTGTCAAGTGGTACTATCTCAACAGCACTGTCAAGATCAGCTAATCCAATATCTGCAGATGAAACATTCTTCTGTCCAGAGATATCAACAAGAATCTCTGCCTCAAAACGTCTTGATAAATCGCTCATGTTAATGCTGAGATTATAAAATGTCTCTGAACTAAGTTCATATCTAAGTGATATTATATCAAACTTCTTACCGCCAGAAACCTGGAAACGATTGAACCACTTCTTAGCCTTCTCGTTATCTGCACTATCACTTGTACTAAGAATAACCTTGCACTCTGGACAAGCAGCCTTAACTGCATTGATAAGAGCATTCAGCATACGTGTCTGATCTTCAAATCCAAATGCAAGGTCTGGAATATCACTAAAAATCTCTGTCTTTATCTGTACAAAATCAGGTGAAACACCTGTTCCCGCAAGCTTAGTAAAGAGCTTATGAACATTTTCAAAGCCCCCTCTTTCAGCTTTTCTTACAAACATTCTGTTATCAAGGCCAACCTCTTTAAGAACTTCCTCATAGAGTGGCATAACATCAAGATTAAGGCACCATCCAAGTCCAAGAGAACTAGCGTCTGAACCAACCTCGATTATCGAATCTGCTGCATCTGCAACACCATTAACTATACGAGCATTGCTCATTACTGTATCAACGCCCTTTGTCCTAAGGATATTAAGTCTATCCTTACCAACACCGCTTGCTACATTTACCATTCTACTTAAGTTACTCATTTAAAATACCTCGTCTACCTTCTACGATTCTAACCTCAAATCGTTCGCACAATATCTTCTCTTTATCTCTCAAGCAAACTTTAATTCGATTTGGGCAAACTGTCAATTCGTAGAACTTAACGAAAATGAATAGCTTTTTTGTAACTTTTTCACTTACATGAACAAATATTCAAAATTTATGTCGCAATTCTCTAGTTTTTTAGCCAAAAGATGGGCGAAATCCCTATCGATGTTTATGCGTTTTTTTCTCCTCATACATCTCTGCATCAGCATATGTCATATATGATTCCGATGCCTTATCGATATCTTCATCAGTTATAACACCATCCGAATCCTCTGGTATTCTGATGCATGCACCAACGCTGACATCAAGATCATATGGCTTATTATCCTGCTTAACTTTATTCTGGATATATGCTCTGACCTGGCTAGTATATTCCTTAACTCTTACTTCGTTGTAACCTTTTGCCAGAACTGCGAACTCATCTCCACCTGTTCTAATGCATATCTCTCCATCATTTGCAGCCGCCATCATAGCATCAGCTATAGTAACCAGACTGTAGTCACCTTCATTATGACCAAAGGTATCATTTACATGCTTTAGATTATCCATATCGATGATCATAACTGTAAGAGATTGTTCTTCAATTAGGCACTCCTTGAAGAGCTGCTTGAAATATATCTCATATCCGCGTCTATTATACAGACTTGTAAGCATATCTCTACTAGATAGATCCTCTAATCTAGCAACCGTATCATTTAGCTTAACTCTGATTCTCCAATTCTCCAGCATGGCTCCTAAGTTAACAATCCACGACTTCGCCATAAGCTGGTTATAATTCTCAAGTCTCGGAGAAATGATCATATAACCCATATAATACTGAAGGTGATGGATGGAACAAATGTAATAAGGGAATGGATCATCCAGAAGATCCGCAGGAAGAAGTTTCTTCTTGTCAAACTCCTCTGGCTCAATATATTTGTTACCCATAAAGCCACATACAAGCTGCATCTTCTCATCCGGCATTGTCGTATCATCAGATACAACTCGCTGAGCATCCCAACCAGGAGCTAGACATAGAAGAAATGTATCAAAACCTGTATCAGACTTAGCATTTTCTGCTATCTCCCTATATACATCTTCCATAGTCGGAGCATTTGATATACTAAGAATCATGTTGGTAGTAGACTGAGCCAGATATTCGACCTTAGCCATTCTACCAGAGTATAGATTACGAATCTCTTCAGTTCTATTCATATCTATTGGAACACATCCACAAGACTGACTTGGGGTAAGTGTTCCCTTCACGCAAGTCGTCTTCTTAACATCTTCGCCTTTCCATATCTTTTCAAATACAGATATGGCTTCTCTACCCATTTCAAAGAACGGCTGAGTAGACGTGGTAACAGAAGGGAAACCCATGCTAGCTGCCTCAACTCCATCGAATCCAGTTACAATAACATCTCCAGGAACGTTGATTCCTCTTTCTCTACAAGCATCAATTACACCGATAGCAGAGAAATCATTTGCGCAAACTATCGCATCCGGAAGTTTACTGCCATCCTTCTTGCACTGCTCCAGAATATAATCAACAGCCGGATCACCGCAATCACGCCATAGCGTACCATAATATATTCTGTCTTCATCTGCCGGAAGACCATACTCACTCAAGGTCTCCTTAAAGGTTTTAACTCTGGATATAGAGAAATCTCTATCCTGAGGACCTGCAACATTATATATATTCTTCGCGCCGTGAGAGTTTATTACATGTTCTATAACATCCTTAAAGGACTCAACGTCAGCATTTCCAACACTATAAAAACGTTCATCCGGTTCTCCTAGATATAGAACCGGCGTCTTAGTCTTCTCAAGAAGCGGCTCTATCCTCTTAAGGTATTCAGGTGTAAAAGATATAGTGATAACTATAACGCCATCAAAGTCGTCGAGATTAGGAAGCTTGAAGGATACTATATCTCCTTCATCATACTTAACGTACTGATCATAAAACTCACTACTGAATCCATCACTGAAACTAGCAAAATAGATAAGCTTAACGTCCTCTTCAAAGGCCGCTTCATTAAGACCTCTCTGAACGTCATTTATCATAGCTCCATACATATTCAATACAAATACCGCTATCTTTTTTCTCATAAGGGGTGTCCTATCCTATATAATTCTTTTAATTCCTTCACGTAACGTTCTTTTATTGTACTACGAAGAACCCCTTGTGACAAGGCAAGGCCCTTGGTTTTAATGAAGTATTAAGGCTATGACATAAGAAGAAAAGTTAATTTTTATCATACATGAACTCAATCTGACTATATATATAACTGAAGTCAATTTCGCACTTGCCATCCCATATTGCCACTGGAATAGAGTCCTCAAATGTATAATCCTGAGGTCCTACATTTTTAGCAAAATCAAATACTGTAACCCTCTTCTCGTCCGGATAGACAATCCAGTATTCTCTAACTCCCGCCTTCTGATACTTAAAAAGCTTAATCATAGCATCCATGATAGGATTGCTAGGAGATATAACCTCCACAACAAAATCAGGCGCACCAACTATTCGAGCCTTAGTTATCTTATCTCTGTCACAGACTACGAGAACATCCGGTTGAACCATCGTCTTGTTGTCACAGTCTAGCTGAACATCTGTAGGAGCAACGAATGGAACACATTTGCCACCATTCCGAGAAACATAGTTCTTTAGTAAATAACATATTTCAAAACTGATACTTTGATGAATCGTCGTCGGAGCTGCCATATCATAGAACTTTCCATCTATCAGCTCTACGCGTGTCCCCTCGGGAAGAGCTATATAATCATCAATAGTCTTCTCCCCTTCATAATATCTGTCGGGTAAAGCTTTACCACTAGTTAGAACAAAGGCTTCCGACGGCTCATGAACTTCCTCAGCAGGAGCATCACTTAATACCTCACTAATCGCCTGAATCGTATTATATCTAGGTGAAGAAGTCTCACCACTAAAGATTTTTTGCAGAGTTCCAACTGGCACTCCGGATAACTCCGATAATTTATTAAATGAATATCCAAGTTCCCTCTTTCTGCGCTTCATTTCTTCTATAGTCATATCAGCATCTCCCACCTTAAAAATCTGTAATTGAATCATTTTTATATACAAATTATACCGTTTGTTAGATATTTGTCAACAGTAAATCCGTTTTTGGTATATTTTTAATATTTTTGTTGATTATACGGTGGTATTATGGTATATTTTCGGTAGGATAAATTATGAGTCACGTCGAAGTATGATTCATTTATATTAAATTTTTTTTTAAAATTGGGGTCTTCTCAAAAACGGTCAATGGAATATAATCAATATTAACCGAGGCGGTCAACATCGACTTAATCGGTCAATGGCCATTTATTTATCACCAGGATTAACTGGTAAAACAACTGTGGTTTATATATTAATGAGGAAAATGATATGAATGCAATCGAAACAAACAAATTAACCAAAAGTTATGGAAAAAGCCGCGGCATCAACGAACTGCATCTCGCAGTTGCAGAAGGCGACTTCTTCGGTTTCATCGGACCAAATGGCGCAGGCAAATCTACTACTATTCGAACTCTGCTAGGACTTATAAGTCCAACCAGTGGAAGTGCCAAGGTTCTAGGTTATGACATCGTATCCGAAAAAGAGAAGATTCTACGTGAGATAGGATACCTTCCTTCAGAGATTAACTTCTATAGCGGAATGAAAGTTAAGGACGCCATTAAGTACTCTGCAGATTTACGACATGCAAAGTGCATAGATAAGCAGAAAAACCTATGCGAAAGACTCGGACTAGACTTAAATAAGAAGGTGGATGAATTATCTCTTGGTAACAGAAAGAAGGTCGGAATAGTTTGTGCTATACAGCATAGTCCAAAGCTCCTCATCCTAGATGAGCCTACATCCGGACTTGATCCTCTGATGCAGAAAGAGTTCTTCAATATATTAATGGAAGAAAATGAGCAAGGTTCAACAATCTTCTTCTCATCCCATATACTTTCCGAGGTACAGAACTACTGCCACACAGCAGCATTTATCAAGGATGGACGAATCATCATGTCTGATAAGGTTGAAAATCTAGAACAGACCGGCACAAAGAAAGTTACTATCACCGGACAGTTTGATGACAAGAAGCTTGCAGCACTATCTGGTGTTACTCCAACTGAATCATCTAATAACAAACAGACATGCTTCTTTTATAACGGAAATCTTCAGGCACTGCTCGAACTACTAGCGAGTGAAAATCCAAAAGATATAACCATAACAGAGCCAAGTCTTGAAGAGATATTTATGAATTATTACGAATAACCTATAACACTCACAGCACCCCACTATGAGTTTTCTTTAGAAAGATTGAGGAATTAGATATGACAATATTTAAACAGGAAATTAAGTCGCAGAAGCTTTCAATTGCAATATGGAGTCTCTCCATCGGACTGCTTATTGCCGCATGCGTTTTGATGTATCCAGATATGGAATCACAGATGGAAGGCGTAAATGATATGTTTTCATCCATGGGTAACTTTACTGAGGCCTTTGGAATGGATCAGCTCAACTTCGGTACACTAGTTGGTTTCTATGCTGTAGAGGGTGGAAATATCCTAGGAATCGGCGGTGCATTTTTCGCAGCTATCACAGCAATTACCGCACTTATGAAGGAAGAAAAGGAAAGAACTGCAGAGTTTCTTATGACTCATCCCGTATCAAGAACTAAGATTATCACCGAGAAGTTCCTCAGCGTATTTTCTATCATCATTATATTAAATGCAGTAGTACTTGGATGTACTCTTCTTTCTATAGTAATGATAGATGAGGAAATCTTCTGGAAGGAACTGCTTCTCTTCCAGTTGGCATATCTCCTGATGCAATTTGAGATTGCAGGAATCTGTTTCGGAATATCTGCATTTCTCCGTAAGTCAGGACTTGGAATTGGAATCGGACTTGCCTCACTTATGTACTTCTTTAATATCATTGCTAACATTTCCGAGGACGCAGAGGTTCTGAAATATATTACCCCTTTTGGATATACCGAAGGTTCTGATATAATAAATAACGGCGAACTTAAGATAGAATATATTATTCCAGGCATGATCATGATGCTGATTGGAATCATCATCGCTTACGTAAAGTATAATAAGAAAGATATACACTAAATAGGAGTCAGGATGAACGACAAGTTTTACGCATTACCTAAAGAAAAACAGGATAGGATTCTAAATGCAGGATTCAGAGTTTTTTCTAAAAACTCATACAAGAAGAGTCCTATGAATGAGATTGCCGCAGAGGCAGGAATCAGTAAATCACTACTTTTCTTCTACTTCAGGAACAAGAAAGAGTTCTATCTCTTTCTTATGAAGACTGCTGAAGAGCTTACTGCAAAATATGTTCTCGAGTCAGGCTGCTATAAGGAATTAGACATCTTCGAAATGATGTACAAAGGACTTCTGGCTAAGGCAGAAATGATGCGTGTCTATCCGGACATGAGTACATTTGCCCTTAAGGCTTACTATGAAGAAGACGAAGAGATTCACGAAGATATAAGAAAGATAGTCGAGCCATACAGAAAGCTCAGCACGAACACTGCTCTGCCACCTCTTAATCCCAACGATTACAAGGAAGGGCTCGACCTCACTATGATGTATCAAAATATGTATCTTGCATCCGAAGGCTACTTATTCCAGATGCAGAATAACGGAAAAATCGACATAGATAAAATAATCGAAGATTATAGAAACCTAATCAACTTCTGGAAGCAGCTATTTCTTAAATAGCCCCCCTACTCATAAAAAGCTTCTAGATTTCTCTTAAAAAGTTTTGCGGGACGATGGCCAACACCAGTTATCGTCTCGTCTGTTTCTATAACAAATGGAGCAATCTTTCTTCTAAAGTTCGGAGTAGTAAGTTTCTCCCCCAGCACTATCTCATAGGCTTCCTGAAGACTGTAAAGAGTGAACTTCTCAGGCATCAGGTCAAAGATAATTCTTCCGGCATCATCAGCTTCTTTATGAAGAGACTTAAATGCACGAACTATAATCTCAGCATGATCAAAGGCAAGTCTTCCACTATCTAGTACTTCATAGCTTACAGACTCATGATGGTTATCATAGATTTTAGTTTCCTCGACAACAGCCTTGATTGATTCGCCACTATCTGCACTTTCAAATATCATTTCATACTTAGTCTTGATCTCTGCCTTTGTTTTCAGAACATTCCTCTTCATCTCAGTTCTGGAAACATCAATAGTAAACCAATCCGCATCTCCTGCATCAGTTCCAGCTTGAACCTTAGTCTTGGAACCATCTACCAGAGCTAGAAAAGCCTCAGATACGATCCAGCCTCTAGGGTCACGACCAGGCGTGCTGAAGATGCCAAAGGATTCCAGATAGGCATTATCTACTCCCGTCTCCTCCTTTAACTCTCGAAGCGCCGTATCATGCAAAGTCTCTTTTCTGTTACTGAATCCACCCGGAAGTGCCCAACAATCTTTATAAGGAAAATCCTTTCTGTTGATCAGAAGGATTCCAAGCTTCTGTTCAGGATCTTTTCTGTACTCATCGCTTTCCTTTGGTTTTAATATAGCGAAAACCGCGATATCTGCAGTAAGTGATGGGCGATCGAACGCCGACATATCATATGACTGCAGAAATGCCTTCTCTTCCTTGGACATCTTGTAACTTGACTTATTGCTCATATATTTTCTACCCCTTAATTATCTCTATAACGAATCAATAAGAATACGGGACTTATTATACTTTCTATAATAAGTCCCGTCAATCATGCATTTTTAACATCTTGCCTAAGTTCCCCATCTGACAGATAGTTTGCATATTTCATAACATCACTTTCATATTCATTTATATGCGTAACCGCCAGCGTCATAACTGATGTATAATCCTCTGGAAGCCTTTCACTATCGTAGTCTTCTACCATTCTAAGCAAAGCCTTTTCATCCAGCTTACCATATCGAATAGTTCCTTGATGTGGATTCGGAACATTTGTCTCATCATACATATCAGGATTTATTTCTGCCTTAGAACACTGTCCATCAAAGCGACCAGCGCCGTGGCGAGTCAGGTATGTACGTGTTACGTAGCAGACTTCCACATCAATCTGTTTTCCCTGAACCTCAGCTTCATAATCATTTTTAAGCATCGCGTACTCTCTTAAAAGAGCAGCAGGATTTCTAAATCCCGTATTACTTGGCGTCGTATTATGACCATATTCTCGGCGGCATCTATCTAACAGAAGTCCCTGACCATTTTCGAAAATGACTTGGTCATACCTATCAAATATCTCCACATCTGCCAGGCTGCAGTGCAGCTGCATAAGTCTTAGATCGTCTAAATAATGTTCTACTATTCCCTCGTCATCTATAATCTCGAGCCACCCTTCGCGGATTGTCTCGATTCCCTTAGCTCTAAGTCGATTCCAGAAATGATTCTTGCAGTCAAACTGAAGATAGTTCTTAATCTCCCTATCGCTCATATTTATCATTTCTCCAAAACTGATACCATCTCTGACGAGTGTTTCCCAGATTCCCATGCCGCAGCTGCCGTGACGGCCGTCTCCCCGATTTTCTTCGAGAATCTGATTAAGGATCATATCGTATGGAGTTGAGACCTTACACTCCGGGTGAATGAAAACTGGAGGTAATGGTCTTAGAGTAAATAAGCTTCCATAAGCTTCATTTAACTCCTCATATTCTTTTGCAAAATGCATTGGATTAACTATATAAAAATGAGGGAGAAATGTTGCGGCGCCTTCTAAGGCACCAGAACCGAAGTGATGAAACACATGTCGTATATCAGACTCACTTTGCTCTTCAGTAGTCACTCGGACGGTGTGACCACGCTGAGCTCCGCCATTACTACAAACAACGAGACAAGTCTCCCCTTTGTCTCTTGCCTGACCAGCAAAATAATCAGTCATAAGACCTTTTCCTTCATCTCCGAAGTTTGCTCCGATTACAACTTTTACATTCTTCATATTCTCCCTCCTATGGTGAGTAATCCAAGGGGCATTATAGGTGAGGCATGCCCCTTGGAATAAGAAGGTGAGCAAATTAATATATCTAGTTAATATAACTAAATATTTTTACCAACTAATCCCTGAAGCCATTGGAAGTTCTACCCTTCCCCTTGCTACATTGTCACGACCTGCGTGATTCTTAACTATATCAATTATCGTATCGCCAATTCGATTGATTGTTACAACTCGGAAATGCTCTTTATCAAGCATATTTCTCCAAGTTTTCTGGTAACTATCTGTGTAATATGTATTGTGATCTACAAAGAGGTGATAGATATCATACTTCTCAATCGCCGCTTTATATAATGTCTTTGTTTTAACATCTCCTGGTACCGGTCTTCCCGTTACTTCCGCTAGTTTTCTCCCTGGGATATAAGGATTAAGACCTTCATCACCCATTGTGATAATGAGTCCTCTCTTTCCTCTATTCCACGCATCTAGCTTCACGTGATTCACTCCAAAGTACCAAGCCGCAGTATATGATTCATATCCATTTCCACCACCGCCAAACTCGAAGTATACTTTATCGAGCTGCTCGGCTATTCTAATATCTGATTCAAATTGTGAAACTTGAAGTGGGGCTCTATCGTAGGCGAAGTCGCCTATTCCCATGATCATAAACTCCACATCTTGGACCTTATTATAAAGTTCGGTCATTATTACATTTAACTGCTTTGCAACTTCTACAGCTGCCTGTCCCATAGAGCCGGTTACATCGAGCGCAAGAATTACAGGAACTGTATTCGGATGCTCTTCACTGTCGCAGCACTCTCGCAGGACATCTCTCGGATTTAATATTGGATCAAGGCTTCTTGCAACGAACATCTCCTGATTATTCATATCTCCTGCAAGCCTGCCGCTAGAATCTACGGTTCTTCCAACTCTTCTTGAGTAACTTCTAAATGTATCTTCTCTCCATACACCGCTTCCCATAATCGCTTCCTCCTTTCCATCTCCGGCTATCTATTCATCATCTTCGTCCTCTTCGTCGAAGTCCATATCCAGCATTCCGTCGAATAAACCATCCATATTTTTACCTAGTAGCATAAATGGGATGAGTCCGTTCATTCCACCAAACGTGTTGCCTGCATTCGTTCCGCCTGTCGCTCCATTTCCACATCCAGACCCCTTCATCATCTCACTCAGCATCAGATACCTCATGATATTTCCAGGTCCCTTACCCTTCTTCAGATTGCTTCCAAACATTGAAACTATCTTTCCGTAGAAGTAAATGTTACCCATGAACATATGTCTCTCAGGAAGAAGCTGCTCTACTGTCGAATCCTCGTAATTAATAACTTCAATTCTGTCCTTCTTCGCATCGATAACACATCTCGGCTTCCCGTTTGCAAGTATGATGTCGCCTTTCTTAACCTTGTTGGTAGGAACTACAAAGCAGAACTCCTCGCCAATGTTAAATACGAAATTGTTGCAGTTCGTTAGGCGGTCTGACATAACATCGTAAGACTTATAACCATTGGAAGTCTTGATTGCCAAGTCTCCATTCATTGTTACCCTGCACATTCCAGGTGCAATCTTTCCAAATATCCCATTAAACATATTGTCCATAATAGTTCCTCCTTTCCGGTAGTCATCAAATCTTTTGACTTCGTTTTTTCTTATTATCATTTTGATTATATCTCTGTTGTGACTATATCTTATAATCATTTTGATAATATGTCAAGCACTTTTTAATTTTTTTTTTAAAAAATGAGTCACCTTGCACGTCCGACGTAGGGGTGACTCAAAAATGAGTCACTTCCTACGTCGGACGTGGAAAGTGACTCATTCTTAATCTGTTATTATGTTGCAGGTGGATTCGGGATCGTCCCTGATGATTTCACCAACTTGCTGCGCCTTGATGGTTCCGAACTTTGGATTCTTAACACTTACGACATAGCCAATCAGTGTCGCATCGACTTCCGACTTTTCAAATGATAAATCTGTATCTACCATTTTGCAGTTGATCAGTTTCAGATTCTTACAGTAGCACAGCGGTTGCGTGCCCATAATGATGCAATCCTCGAAAGTAACATTTTCAGAATACCAAGCAAGATACTCGCCTTTCACTGTGCAGTTCTTGATAGTTACATTTTTCGCATGCCAAAACGCATCCTTTGTATCAAATCTGCAGTCTTCGAAGGTTGAATCTTCTATATATTGGAACGAATATTTGCCCTTCATCCTGACATTTCGGAACTTAAGCCCCGTCGACCTCATCATGAAGTATTCGCTCTCCGCCGAAGAATCTTGCATAGATATATTATGAACCGACCAGCCAAACTCAGGAGAAATGATACTACTACCCGTTATATCAACATCGAAGCACTCCCTGAGCCCCTTGATTCCATTCATTCTAGTATTTTCAATCCGAATATCTCTGGAGTACCAGATGGCCGCTCTACATTTATCAGTCATCTCACTATTAGTTATATGTAAATGAGTATCATGCCAAAAAGGATATCTAAGATTAAAGTAAGAACTTTTCACCTCTACATTCTTACTCTCCTTCAGCGCACTCTCTCCATCCGCAGGCCCGTCAAATCTGCAGTTCTCAACCTGAACCCCATCGCTGCCATAGAGGGCACGTTCCTCATCATAAGTTTTGCCAGAATATAATGTCATTTATTATCTCTCCATAACCAATTAAAAATACGATTCGGATTATACTGTGTTCCGAATATACTTCCTATCTTAACACAGATTATCGAAATAATAAAAGATATACTTATATCACTTTCCTACCCAGGGACTTAAGAGTCTCGCGGTCGCTCTTAATCGTAGAACCAGAAGTAGTCAGCATATTTCCAGTTATCGTCGCACTCGCTCCACCCGTAAATGCAGCTACCCCATTTCCAGATATAAGCTTCCTTCCCGCTCCAAGACGAATATTGCAGGTCGGATTAATATATCTAAATATCGCAACTGTACGCAGTATCTCGTCCTCAGAAAGCGTAGGCAGATTCTCCAGCGGAGTATGTGGTATCGGAATAAGTGAATTGATCGGGATAGAACTTATTTCAAGTTCTGATAGTTCAAGGGCCATATCTATACGATCGTCCATAGTTTCGCCCATTCCAATGATACCGCCTGAACACACACTCAGACCTGCGGCCTTCGCCCTCTTTATATTTGCAATCTTATCGTCAAATGAATGCGTCGTGCATATATGTTCAAAGAACCTTCTAGATGTTTCTATATTGTTATGGTAGCTTCTAACTCCAGCAGCATAGAGTCTCTCAAACTGTTCCTGAGTTAGAAATCCAAGCGATGCGCATAGAGATATCTTAAGATCCGTTCTCAGCTTTTTATAAATCTCTATCAGCTTTTCAAAGTCCTCATCAGAAGGATTATGTCCAGATATAACTATCGCAAATCTATCTACCCCTTCTTCTTCGTTAGACTTTGCCTCCGCCAGGATCCTATCATAATCCAACAGTCCATACACTTCACACTCAGTATGATTATGCGCAGACTGTGCGCAGAACTTGCAATTCTCGCCGCAGTTACCACTCTTTCCAGCGATGATAGTGCATAGGTCAACTCTGTCGCCTATCAGCTCCTTGCGTATATGATCCGCTCCCTTTGTAAGTTCATCCAACGAGCAGTCCTTTAGGAAATCAAGATCATCCTTTCTTCCAAGTCTTCTACCGTCTATTATCTCATTTGCAAGCTTCTTAACATCCATCAGTTCATTTCCTTCCATACGTATCTATATGCTATTCATAGCATTTCTAAAATCATACTGAAGGTTATATCAAACGAAATAAAAAATGTCAACCTATCTCGATTGTTAGGTTGACATTCATCATTGTTTTTA
>CACWGK010000017.1 GCA_902760415.1 uncultured Lachnospiraceae bacterium | reverse complement strand
TACTTTTTAAAAAAATTATAATTTTTTTTAAACTATTTTAGAATTATAAGTTCAGCGGTCTCAACTGCCTTATCTACTAGTTCCTCGATCTTACCTACAAGCTTCTTCTCTGATCTTTCGATAGCATACATTTTCGGCTTTGTAACAGGATGTTTATCTACAAATATTGTACAGCAGTCTTCATAAGGTTCTATAGATGTTTCAAATGTACCTATACGCTGTGAGTACTCAACAATCTCCTGCTTATCCATACCAATAACAGGACGATATACAGGACATGTAACTGCAGCATCGATAACGCCAAGGCTCTGCATTGTCTGCGAAGAAACCTGACCAATAGACTCTCCAGTAACTATAGCCTGACATTCATCTTTTTCTGCAAGTCTTTCTGCAATCTGGAACATGATTCTCTTCATGATGATAGTAAGCTGATCATGAGGACAGTTATCATAGATGCAAAGCTGAACATCTGTAAAGTTAACATTATAAAATCTGATAGGACCAGTATACTGAGAAAGAATTGTTCCTAGCTTCTCAACCTTCTCAAGCGCTCTCTGTGAAGTATATGGAGGTGAGTTAAAGTACACTGCCTCCATCTCAACACCACGCTTAGCTATCATATATGTAGCAACAGGACTATCTATACCACCTGAAAGAAGAGACATAGCCTTACCATTTGTACCAACAGGAAGGCCTCCTGGACCCGGAATCTTCTTTGAATATACATATCCCTTATCTCCTCTAAGCTCAATCTCAAGCATAACATCAGGCTTATGTACATCTACAGTAAGTCCCTCAGATTCAAATCTCTCAAGAAGATCGTGACCTATCTCGATATCAACTTCCATAGAGTTCATAGGGAAATCTTTATTTATTCTCTTGGTATGAGCCTTAAATGAGAACTTATATCCGTCATATTCATTATCAGGAGAATCACCAAATGTCTCTTCAAAATACTTAAATACAGCTGCACGAATACCTTCGTAGCTAAATTCATCCGCTACAGTAACAGGACAAACACCAACTATACCAAATATTTTAGTAAGTCTATTAATAGCTTCATCTTCATCATAATCAGAAAAAGCTTCAATATATATACGACCAAAATCTCTCCATACCTTAAAGTCACCAAGAGGCTCAAGTCTGTTTCTTATCCTCTTACAGAGAATATCTTCGAATACATATCTATTCTTGCCCTTAGTACCTATCTCAGCATATCTGATCAAAAACATTCTAGTGTTTTCCATATTGTCTCCTAATCCCTAACTTAGATTTTAAATATTAATTCCGTAACTCTTAAATGATTCTAAGAGTTCATTATATCCCGTAAATAGCACTACAGACATACCATAAGACTCTGCAGCATCGGTATTAACCTTACGATCATCAACAAAAAGTGATTCTTCAAGTTTAATACCAAATCTTGATTCTAGCAATCTAAAGATTTCTTCCTCAGGTTTAATAACCTTCTCAAGTCCAGACACTATATATCCATCAGCATGAGGCAAGAACTTAAAAGTTGGCCAATGCATATGATATGTTTCAACCGGATAATTTGATAATACATATACTCCATAACCAGCATTCTTAAGATCTATAAAAAGCTTTTCCGAGTAATCATATTCCTTAACTATCTTATCTACATTGTCCCAGAAAAGTATTATCTCATCTTTATATTCAGGATATTCATTAGTAAACTTTAAAACGCCGTCTCGGTTAAACTTAACGCCTCTATCAAGTTCATTCCAAAAATCTGTCTCAACCATATTTTTAGATAGGAACTCTACAGTATCCTCGCTAAAACCGAGCTCACGCATAAGATCTTTATAACAAAAATCTATAAGAACATTCCCAACATCAAATACAACATTTTTAATACTCATCTTATCACCATATTATCCGCGAACATAATGTCTCAGAACAGGAAGAAGCTCCTTTATAGTATTTATAGCATAATCCACTTCATCCTCTGTATTAGATTCTCCAAAGCTGAATCTAAGTGTGGATTCAAGCCTCTTCTTATCAAGTCCTATAGCAGTAAGAACTGCAGATTCCTTTGCCTTATTTGATGAACAAGCAGATCCTGAAGATACATATATACCTTTATCCTCAAGGGAATGAAGCATAACCTCAGCTCTAACTCCAACAAAACTAATACTTGCTATATGTGGAGCAAAGTTCTCAGTATCTGTATTCGAATAAACTTCATCTATACTTGTAAGACCTTCAATCAGCTTATTTCTAAGTGATGTAATATGTTCTATCTTCTTATCAAAATCTTCAAATGTCTTCTCTACAGCTACACCAAGTCCAGCTATAGCAGGAACATTTTCTGTACCAGAACGCATATTCTTCTGCTGACCACCACCATATATTATTGGTCTGATAAGCACGCCCTTCTTAACATATAAAAATCCAGAACCTTTAGGTCCATGAATCTTATGACCTGATACAGACATAAGATCACATCCCATTTGCTTCGGAATAGTATCTATCTTACCAAATGACTGTATAGCATCTACATGAAAGTATACATTTGGATTCTTAGACTTTACAGCGCGGGATATCTCATTTACAGGCATTACTGAACCTATCTCGTTATTGATATGCATGCAAGAAACAAGTATAGTATCGTCTCTTACTGCATCAGCAAATGCTTCAGGAGAAGCTACGCCTTTTTCATTTGTTGGCACATAACTAACCTCAAAGCCTTCCCTGATCAGAAATTGCATTACTGCGGAAACTGACGCATGCTCTACCGAGGATACAACGATATGCTTTCCAGTTCTTTTCTTTGCAAGAGCTGTACCAATAATAGCCATATTATTAGACTCTGTTCCACCTGATGTGAAAATAAGTTCTTCCGGTAAACATCTAAGTCTCTTACATATCTTATCCGCTGCATCTTTTACTATATGTTCAGCATCAAGACCTTTAAGATGAAGAGATGAAGGATTTCCGTAGTCTTCCTTCATAGTCTTAACCATTATATCTATAGCTTCATCATAAACTCTTGTAGTTGCACTGTTATCAAAATATACTTCCATCTTATTCCTCATACTTCATTATTTATCCAACATAAAGCTTAGTATCGACATTACGGTCATACCAGCCGTCTCTGTTCTAAGTATTCTATGTCCTAAAGACATAGTCTTAGCCCCAATCTCCTGCAGCTCTTTTGCTTCCATATCTGCAAAGCCACCTTCAGGACCGATAAAGATACCGATTGTCTTCTTATCTTCCCGATCATCCCGCTGCTTATCTACTTCAGATACGATATTCTCTATAATCTTTCGACTTTCGTCCATACCTTCAGCAAACTCGTATGGAAAAAGTATAATATCCATATGTTCCTTTGCATACAAAATAGCCTCTTTCATAGACATATATTCACATACTTCAGGAATTATACCTCTCCTGGACTGCTTTGCGGCAGATTCTGAGATAAGCTGATATCTAGAAAGCTTCTTAGACTGTTTCTTATCGTCAAGCTTAACGATAGTTCTTTCCATCATTACCGGAATTATGCTGTGAACTCCCAGTTCTACACATTTCTGAATGATAGTTTCAATCTTATCGCCCTTTGGCACTCCCTGGAACAAATATATATCAACAGGAAGTTCTGAATTATTATCGTATATATCTATAATATTCGCTAGAATATACTGTGAGTCACACTCAGTGATTCTGCAAAGAAAATCTCTCGAGCTTCCATCACTGACCGTAATCTCATCATTTACGCCGAGTCTAAGTACATTCAATATATGATTTACATCTTCACCAGTTATCCTGATACACTTATCTGCCTCAGAACAACCATCAACATAGAATCTATGCATAATCTAACCTCATAAGAAATTAAATGAAACTATTTTGCAGTAAAGCAAACCCATTCATTTTCTCTAGTTTCATTTACAATCTTAAATCCATTTTCAAGAAGAGCCTCTCTTACAGCGTCTGCTTTTCCTTCACTGATTCCAGATGATATAAATACACCATCTTCAGTCATGTAATCTCTAACAATAGTTGCAAGTGGTATTATAACGTCTGCCAGAATATTTGCAACGACTATATCGTACTTGCGAGCAGGGATTGGATCTGAATCTCCAAGTCCTATATCAACTATACGCGCTGCATCATCAGGATTGATCGGAGATGCTATGCCTGAACCAAGACTTGCTTTCTCCATCTTTTCTCTATTATCATCCTGAGCCAGGAAGTTTTCAGCTATTCTATTATCAGCAAGAAGATTTCCACAAGAGAATTCTATTCTATCAGAACTAAGTCCACTCGCCTCAGCATTTATAGCGCTTGCCTTAACTGCCTGAGGATCTATATCCAGTCCATGAACATAACCTGCACCCATAAGACATGCAGCTATAGAAAGAATACCACTTCCACAACCTATATCAAATACAGACTTTTCTTTATCCTCATCTAACTTGAGGGACTGCTGAACAGCTCCAAGACAGAGTCTAGTCGTCTCATGTGTACCAGTTCCAAATGCAGTAACCGTCTTTATTCTTATAACCTTATCATCGTCTCGAAGTTCAAATCCTTCAAGATTCTTATAAGCCTTAAGAGTATCATATACATCAGACTCATCATCTATTACAGGCATAATAACTATATTGTCATATAATCTTGCAGGTTTAAAGTTTTCCATAAACTTATCATTCCAGGTTGAGTCATCTGTTGTATCCTCTACCGTGATAACACCAGTTCCAACAGGAAGAAACTCTGAAAGTCGTTCAAGCTCCGCCTTGACCTCAAGCTTTAACTCATCAATCTTAGCAGCATCAAAACTATCATCGAGGAAGCAGGAAACCTTTGCAGAACCATCATCCTCACCAAGCTGAAGAGGTATATCAACAAACATCTGCTTTATCTCATCTTCAGATAGCGGAACATTATCCTCAATCTGTATACCTTCAATTCCTTTCTCACTCAGAAAATCAGAAAGAAGATCAACAACTTCAGTTGTAGTTTCTATAGAAAACTTTGTCCAAATCATTTCATTTACCTTCTATAACTATATTATTAAACCTTTTCTAGAAATCGCCCCAAGGCTCATGCTGCCATGGATTTACAGAGATAAATGTAATCTCTCCACCTTCAACTCTGATAAAGAGTTCAGGTGTATACCAAGCATTTTCACTTTCAAGCTGTGCCTTTAAATCATCTATAGTATTATAAATCTTAACTTCACTTTCACTATAATTAATTCCATTTTTACCGAAAGGTGAAAAATCATCTACTATAACTACATCCTTTGATATTGGAAATATCTTCTCACCAACTTCACTTGTAGCAGCAAATCCAGCATCATCAAAGAGATAATAATTTCCATTCTCCTGTAGTTCTAGATAATATACAGAATCCCCTCCCTGGCTATTAAGCCAATAGATAGAATCATCTTCTTCTACAGATTCAATCTCATATCCATTATCCAGTTTATCACCTGGTTGAATACTCGCAACAAAATCATTATCATATGCATCAAATGATTCAAGAACAAAATCACCAGATGTTCCATCATCCGCAAATGTAAATGATTTAACAAGATAATCTTGACCAGCACTAGCATCAGTCTTTGAAGCAGCACTATCTTCTTCCTTCTTCGCCTCTGTGGTTGCTTCTGTAGTTACTTCTTCTGTCGTAGCAGCGGTTGTTGCTTCTGTAGTAACCTCTGTTACTTCCTCAGTTGTCTTTCTCTCTTTTGCTTCATTTTCTCCAACTTCAGATCCACAAGATGTAAGACCTACAGACATAGCAAAAAGCATAGAGCATAAAAGTACAACATTACGTATCCTTTTAATCATCATTTTTTTGTTTCTCATTTTTCCTCCTAGTAATGTTATCCCAGCCCCTTATAACATTTATATACATCAAAATATAAAACCTTCCGCATAAAAACAAAAAACAGTATAACAAAATCATTAAAACCTAGCAATATACAGCAAATACAAAAATGTGACAAGGTGCCAATGACACTTTGTCACATTTTCAAACAGGAAAATATATAAAGGTATTACTTTCTAAACTTTTTCTTCTTATGACCACCAAATGAGAAATCACCAGCTGAATCTGTCGAAGATCTTGTATTAACAGCTGGACCAGAAGCATTTTCATACTGATTAAGTATAGACTTCTGCTCATCTGTAAGATTCTCAGGAACCTGAACAACAAGTGTTACATAGTGATCACCACGAACTGTCTTGTTCTTAAGTGTTGGAACGCCCTTACCCTTAAGCTTAACCTTAGTATTTGTCTGAGTACCAGGAGCTATATCATAGTTGTAAGGACCATCTATTGTATTAAGCTGAACCTTACCGCCAAGAGCAGCCTGAGTAAATGAGATAGGCTCTGATGAATATATATCGTAACCCTGTCTCTGGAATACTGGATGCTTATCTACAAGGATAGTTACAAGAAGATCACCACGCTCACCACCATTGATACCTGGCTCACCCATCTCACGAAGTCTGATAGACTGACCATTATCAATACCTGCAGGAACCTTTATCTGAATCTTCTTCTTACTCTTTACATAACCTGAACCTGCGCAATTTGAACACTTGAACTTAATAATCTTTCCAGAACCTGCACAATCAGGACATGTCTGAACAGTTCTTGCCATGCCAAAAAGTGACTGCTGTGTATAAACAACCTGACCTTTACCGCCACACTTTGTACAAGTCTCAGGAGCATGACCAGGCTGAGCACCACTACCTTTACATACTGGACACTCATCCTTAAGAGGAAGCTCTATCTCAGTCTGTGTACCAAATATAGCTTCTTCAAAAGTTACACGAACAGTTGTTCTAATATCGGCACCCTTCTGTGGGCCGTTGGTCTGACGCTGACGACCGCCACCAAAGATATCACCGAAGATATCACCAAAGATGTCGCCCATATCAGCAAAATCAAATCCAAATCCATCACCGCCTGGACCGCCGCCTTGCTCGAAGGCAGCAAATCCAAACTGGTCATATTTCTGTCTATTAGCTGGATCAGAAAGAATAGCATAAGCTTCAGAAGCCTCTTTGAACTTCTCTTCTGCTTCTTTATCTCCAGGATTAGCATCAGGATGGTACTTTTTAGCAAGAACTCTATAAGCCTTTTTTAATTCACTTTCTGTAGCATTCTTGGAAACTCCAAGGACCTCATACAGATCTCTTCTTTCCTCTGCCATAGTTTATCACCCTTCAATATTAAACTTCTGTAAAGTCTCCATCAACAACATCACCATCACCAAAGTCAGGTGTGCCTGCGCCTGTACCAGCATTTGCTCCAGGACCGCTCTGCTCATAGAGCTTCTCGAAGAGCTGCTGAGCTGAAGTCATAAGTGACTCCTTACCAGCCTTAAGCTTTTCTATATCGTAATCTGAAAGGTTCTCAATATCTGTTCCTTCAATAATTGTCTTAAGTGACTTGAGCTCTTCCTCAACCTTCTTCTTGTCATCTTCTGGAAGCTTATCTCCAACTTCCTGAAGAGCCTTCTCTGTCTGGAATACCATAGCATCAGCGTCATTACGTACTTCTACGCCTTCCTTACGCTTCTTATCCTGCTCTTCATATTCCTTAGCTTCCTTCATAGCTCTCTCGATATCATCATCTGAGAGTGATGTACCAGAAGTGATTGTGATATGCTGCTCACGACCTGTACCAAGATCCTTAGCTGATACGTTAACGATACCGTTAGCATCGATATCAAATGATACTTCAATCTGTGGAACACCTCTACGAGCTGGAGCAATACCATCAAGACGGAATCTACCAAGTGACTTGTTATCCTTAGCGAACTCTCTTTCACCCTGTACGATATTGATATCAACAGCATCCTGATTATCCTGAGCTGTTGAGAATATCTGGCTCTTATGTGTAGGAATTGTTGTATTTCTCTCAATAAGGTGAGTAGCGATACCACCCATTGTCTCAATAGAAAGTGTAAGTGGTGTAACATCGAGAAGAAGGATATCTCCTGCACCAGCATCACCAGCGAGCTTACCACCCTGGATACAAGCACCAATAGCTACACACTCATCTGGGTTAATACCCTGGAATGGCTCCTTACCTGTGATTGTCTTAACTGCATCCTTAACTGCGATAATTCTTGTAGAACCACCAACAAGGAGAACCTTATCGAGCTCGCTAGCTGAAAGACCAGCATCATCAAGTGCCTGCTGTACAGGACCTCTTGTCTTCTCAACAAGATCATCTGTAAGCTCATCAAACTTAGCTCTTGTAAGATCCATATCGAAATGCTTAGGACCATCAGCTGTAGCTGTAATGAAAGGAAGGTTAATATTTGTAACTGTCTGAGATGAAAGCTCTTTCTTAGCCTTCTCAGCAGCTTCCTTAAGTCTCTGCATAGCCATCTTATCGCCTGAAAGATCTACGCCTTCCTTCTTCTGGAACTCCTCAAGCATATACTTTGTTATAGCCTCATCGAAGTCATCACCACCAAGCTTGTTGTTACCTGCTGTAGCAAGAACCTCGATAACTCCTTCGCCGATTTCAATGATAGATACATCGAATGTACCACCACCAAGGTCGTATACCATGATCTTCTGCTCTTTCTCATTATCAAGACCATATGAAAGTGCAGCAGCTGTAGGCTCGTTGATAATACGCTTTACTTCAAGACCAGCAATCTTACCAGCGTTCTTTGTAGCCTGTCTCTGTGAATCTGTGAAGTAAGCAGGAACTGTGATAACAGCCTCTGTTACCTTCTCACCAAGATAAGCCTCAGCATCAGCCTTAAGCTTCTGAAGTGTCATAGCAGAAATCTCTTCTGGTGAATACTTCTTATCATCAATTTCAACCTTATAATCAGAACCCATATGTCTCTTAATAGATGAAATAGTCTTATCTGCATTTGTAACAGCCTGACGCTTAGCAGCATCGCCGACAACTCTTTCACCTGACTTAAGGAATGCTACTACAGATGGTGTAGTACGTGATCCTTCAGCGTTTGTGATAACAACTGGCTTACCACCTTCCATAACGGCAACACATGAGTTTGTTGTACCTAAGTCAATACCTATAATCTTTCCCATTTTATATATCCTCCTAATATAAATAACTTAATTAATTAACGACCTTGACCATAGCATGTCTGAGTACGTTATCTTTATACATATAACCCTTCTGCATCTCTTCAACAACAAGGTTCTCTCCCTTATCAGGATCCTCCTCATGCATAACTGCATTGTGAAGCATTGGGTCAAACTCTGTATCAACAGCATTCATAGGCTTAACACCTACTGATTCAAGAACCTCCATAAGTTGCTTGTATATCTTCTCGATACCATCTTCAAACGGAGTCTTTTCTTCATCATTTATAGACTCAAGAGCTCTTTCGAAGTTATCGATAACAGGAAGTATCTTCTCAAGCGCTTCCATAGCTCCCTTATCTGACATTTCAAGACTCTCTTTCTTGTTACGCTCGCGCATATTGTCGAACTCAGATAGAAGTCTTGTATACTTTTCTTTATTACCTTCGGCAAGTTCCTTAGCCGCTTCAAGTTCAGCCTGCAATTGCTTGCTGCCTCGACGATTCTTCTTTGGAACCGGCTTTGGTCTAGCTGCCTCATCATCCTCGTCGTAGTTAAGTTCTTCATCAATCTTAGCTCTTGTACCAGGATTCTCAGCACCCTCAACAACCTTTATCTTCTGCTCAATTGAATCTCCGGAGCCCTTATCTTCTTTAAGGTTTCTGAGCTTTTCGTTCATACTTTTTTTTGCCATTAGTTCTCCCCTCTCTCGCCTGCTCGAAATATATTGTCCAGTTCATCTGTTAGATTCTTAAGTGTACTAACTACTTTTTTATAATCCATACGCTTAGGACCTATGATGCCTATGGTTCCTTTCGCGCCTTCAGGTAACTGGTAAGTCGAAGTAATGATAGAACAATCTTTCATATTTTGTACAGGAGCTTCATCTCCTATATATATCTGAATACTATGATCTCCATCCTCTGACTTCAGAGTTTCATCTGCGAGTTCATTCAGACCAGTTTGTTCCTCAAATGTCTCAAGTAGTGCTGTCGCTTTCTCGACATCACCGAGTTCCTGATACTTCAGGATGTTCGATGCTCCACTTGTGTAAATCTTCATTTCCTCGGCTTCTTTTACGACATCAACGATACCTTCAAAGATTCTCTCAAGAATATCAGCATAGTCACCAGCCTGTTTCTTCATGGTCTGCATGAGTTCCAGATTTATATGATCAACTGATACTCCCTGAAGAAATGTATTAAGCAATATATTGAACTTAAGCACTTCTTCATTTATAAGAGGTCTGGAAACCTTGATGATCTTGTTCTTAGCTATGTTGTCGCCTACGACTATAACTGCAACAAGCTTCTCTTCATCCACCTGAGATAACTGAATAAACTTAATCTGTTTATTCCTCAACATAGGTGTTGTAACCATGGTCGCATACTGGGTATTGTAGGCCAGAACCTTAGCAACCTGCATAAGCAGTGATTCCAGCTTATCAACTCTTTTTAGAAGAACTTCCTGCGACTTAACGCTCTCCTCTTTTTCTGACATAACCGTATCGACGTAGAATCGATAGCCCTTATCAGTAGGTATTCTACCTGCAGAAGTATGAGGTTGTACTATATAACCTAGTTCTTCAAGATCGGCCATCTCATTTCTGATAGTAGCAGAACTAAGATTCAGATCTGAAAGTTTAGATATAGTACGTGAGCCAACAGGTTCACCAGTTTCCAGATAGTTGGAAATGATAGCTCTGAGGATGGTCTGCTTTCGTTCATCAAGATCATATTCTAAATCCTGACCCATGATATCACCATCCTTTATTCAGTTATTAACTTAATAATCCAGCCATCTTGTTAGCACTCAAAAACTCTGAGTGCTAACTGCATATATAAATGTACAACCTAATACGTGAAATGTCAAGGAAATATAACAATTATTTGAGAAAATTTTATTACATATATACAACATATTTTAAAAGCAAAAATCTACCAGCAAGAATAAACTTACCGGTAGATTTGTCATTTTTCTAATCAACTAAATAATCTTAAGTTTGCTTCATAATTCACTTTAAGTTGTTAACATAAAGTCTGATAAAATGTAATTACTTATGTCTATACCCTTATCCGTTAGTCTTACAACATTTTCATCTGCATACATGTAACCCTGGTCAACATATTTATTAATTGTATCGCCGTAGAGTTCAAATACATCTCGATTAAACTTTTCAGAAAAATCTTTTCGACTAATGCCTCTCATCATTCTGAGACCCAGGAACATATATTCTTCTATTCTGGATTCAAGGAAAATGGTCTGAACATTTTCACGAAGAATAGCTGTTGCTGAATCATATAATCTAATTCTATCTGTATCTTTAGTGAGCTCTTCTCTAATATCTTCACATATTTCTATATAATTATCCAGATTCTTTATGTTATTAAATCGTTCGCCTTTAAAATATGACGCCGCACCTATGCCAAGTCCTATATACTGACCGCCTGTCCAGTAAACCATATTGTGACGACTCTCGAAACCAGGTTTTGAATAATTAGATATCTCATATCTATTATAGCCCGCAGCTTTAAGAACCTTCTTGGTCATGTAATACATATTTCTATCAGTATCTTCATCTGGAATCAAATTAAGAAGATCTTCTCTATCCTTAAGCTTTGTTCCATCTTCAACTTGAAGTGAATATACAGATATATGCTCAGGACTAAGCTCAGTAATTCTTGTAAGTGTATCAACCATTGTATGCATATCCTGTCCAGGAAGCGAACTCATAGCATCTACACTTATATTTTCAAAACCAGCACGGCGAGCTGCTTCGAACCCTTCAACAAATTCATCATAATTATGAATACGTCCAAGAAGGCGAAGTATCTCATCATCAGCTGATTGAAGACCGATTGATAAACGATTTATACCATATTCTCTATAAGCTATAAGATCTGTATATTTTATAGTACCAGGATTAACTTCTATGGTAATCTCAGGAAATCTATCGATTTTAAAAATATGTTTAATGGTGCTTAGCACATTTCCAATCATTGCTTCATCAAGAAAAGAAGGTGTACCGCCGCCGATATATATAGTCTTAACTATGTATCTATCAGCATAAGGCTTGTACATTCTTATCTCACTCATGAGAGCATTAATATATTCAATCTTCTTTGTGCTAGTCTCTCCATCAAACGATAGAAAATCGCAGTACATGCATTTATGCTTACAAAATGGAATATGCACATATATACTAAGAGGTTTTCTCATAAATATTCTCCAAATGAGTCACTTCGCACGTCCGACGTAAAGGTGACTCAAAAATGAGTCACTTTGCACGTCGGACGTAAGGGTGACTCATTAATCTTCGTCGTCGAGTTTTAGGACTGCAGTGAAGGCTGACTGTGGAACGTCGACAGATCCAACCTGACGCATTCTCTTCTTTCCTTCTTTCTGTTTCTCCAGAAGCTTCTTCTTTCGCGATATATCGCCACCATAACATTTTGCAAGAACGTCCTTACGAAGCGCCTTGATAGTTTCACGTGCAATAACCTTACTTCCAACGGCAGCCTGAATCGGAATCTCAAAGAGCTGTCTTGGAATCTCTTTCTTCAGCTTCTCGCACATCTTACGACCACGCTCATAAGCAGAGTCTCTGAATACAATAAATGACAGAGCATCTATTCCTTCTCTATTAATAAGGATATCAAGCTTAACAAGATTAGACTTAGCGTATCCCTTTAACTCATAGTCAAATGAAGCATATCCACGAGATCTTGACTTAAGAGCATCAAAGAAATCGTAAATAATCTCATTTAGAGGCATCTCGTACTTAAGAAGAACTCTTGTCTCCTCAAGATACTCCATACTCTTGTAGATACCACGTCTCTCCTGACAGAGCTTCATGATTGCACCAGTATAATCAGATGTAGTCATAATCTCTGCATCGACAATCGGCTCTTCCATAAAGTCAATCTCAGAAGGATCCGGCATATTTGTAGGATTAGTAAGTTCTATTACTTCATCATTTGTTTTATGAATCTTATATATAACCGATGGAGCAGTTGTAATGATATCAAGGTTATATTCTCTCTGAAGCCTCTCTTGGATTACTTCCAAATGAAGAAGTCCGAGGAAACCGCATCTAAAACCGAAGCCAAGTGCAACACTGGTTTCCGGTTCGTAGGAAAGAGAAGCATCATTTAGCTGCAGCTTCTCAAGAGCATCTTTAAGTTCCTGATACTTAGCACCATCTTCAGGATAAATACCACAGAATACCATAGGACGAGCCTTCTTGTATCCAGGAAGCGCCTCATCACATAGATTATCAGCATCCGTTACAGTATCACCAACTTCCGTATCTCTAACATTTTTAAGAGAAGCTGTTATGTATCCAACCATACCAGCACTTATTTCTTCTTGAGGAATAAACTGGCCAGCACCGAAGATACCTACTTCAACAACATCCGCCTCAGCTCCAGTCTGCATCATATGTATACGAGAGCCTTTCTTTACAAAACCATCGAATACACGGCAGAATATAATAACTCCCTTATAAGAGTCATACAAGCTATCAAAGATAAGAGCCTTAAATGGCTTGTTATTATCGCCAGTAGGTGCAGGAACCTTCTCAACTATAGCTTCGAGAACTGACTCAATATTAATTCCATTTTTAGCTGAAATCTGAGGAGCATCCTCAGCAACTATTCCTATAACATCTTCGATTTCTGTTATAACCCTCTCAGGATCTGCAGAAGGAAGATCTATCTTATTAATTACAGGGAATACTTCAAGATTATGATCGATAGCCATATATACATTTGCGAGAGTCTGAGCCTCAACACCCTGAGCAGCATCTACTACAAGAACTGCACCTTCACAAGCAGCGAGTGCACGTGACACCTCGTAATTAAAGTCGACATGCCCCGGAGTATCTATAAGATTAAGAATATACTCCTTACCATCCTTTGCTTTATAAATGATACGAACGGCCTGAGACTTTATAGTGATACCTCTCTCACGTTCAATATCCATATTATCAAGAACCTGCTCCTGCATCTCACGTTCTGTAAGAGTTCCAGTCATCTCGATGATACGGTCAGCAAGTGTAGACTTACCGTGATCGATATGAGCAATAATGCAGAAGTTTCTAATCATATTTTGATCTAAGTGTGACATAAATTTTTCCTTTTATTTAAAATCTGTGGAAGTGGTAGTTCAGCTAATATAATAGCCACGAACATTATAACACAACCTATTAATTCATCGACAGAGAGTTTCTGTCCTAATATTACAAATCCCGATAGCGCCGAAACTACTGATTCAAGACTCATTATAAGAGACGCTACTGTAGGATTAACATTTCTTTGTCCAAGTATCTGCAGGGTATATGCAACTCCACACGCCATAAAACCAGAGTAACATAGAGCCGGAAGCGCGGATAAAAGCAAGTTTCCAGACGGTGCCATATTATATACACATACATCAATCGGATATACAAAGAAGATACTAATTAACGCAGCCACCAGGAACTGAGTGCTGGACATAATAACTCCATCAACATTCTTCTCATTTGCATGATCAATATATAGAATATGAAATGAAAATATAAGCGAACATATAAGAAGCTGAATATCGGATACTTCTATATAGAAACTGTTACCTCGTCCAATACATAAGAAGTATAGACCTATCAAAGCAAGTAAAACTGAAAGCCATATTATAATACTGGTCTTCTTCTTCAAAAATATTCCCATAACAGGCACTAGTATAATATAAAGCGCAGTTATAAAGCCAGCCTTTCCAGTACTCGCTTTAAGCATAGCCATCTGCTGAAAGTTCGAAGCTGCACAAAGAATAATACCACATACAATACCATGACGTATAGATAACTTGACATCGCCAAGTTTATCGCCTCTTCGCTTCTTCTCTCTTCTCATGACATATATAACAGGAATAAGTACCAAGCCGCCCAAAATATATCTTACTACACTAAATGTAAAAGGTCCGATATATTCCATACCTGCAGCTTGTGCAACAAAGGAAGTACCCCAGATGATTGCAGTGAGAAGCAATAAAAAAGAGTTCTTTATTGAACTTCTATCCTCTGAATTATTAAGTTGTTTCTCCATCTTAGCCATTGCTACATATAATATACAAAATATAAGACCTTGTCAAAGCAAGGCTTTAACAAAGTCCTATAGAGTAATCATATCATTTAAATATATTTTAGAAATAATCTCCATACTTATTAAGCGCATAAAGTGCAAGAGCAAATGCAAGACCAATAAGCATATCAGAATCAATGTCGAACTCCATAATATATGTCTCACACATATTAAGAGCCTGGCCGTGAATGAGGTAATTCTCATTCTTAACAGTCATCATAGGAAGTGCACCTCTATAGAGAACATATCTCCAAGAGAAACCATCACCCTCAACCTCAAGATCCTCATCATAATCTATGATATATCTCTGAAGACGAGACATGGTATCACGTTCAACAGTACCGAACTTATCACGAGCAGAAAACTCAAAGTAAGAGCCCTCTCTTCCGTACTTTTCCTGAACATAAGCACATTCATTTATAGTATCAGCAAGGAATATCTTTATTCTATGTCCTGTAGCAATAAAGTCATCCTTAGTGTAATAAACCTCTTTACCTCTCTCATCAAAAACCTTGACAGAATCGTAGTCCTCAAGGTCCTGAGCTTTAATAAACAGTTTTGGCATAACTTCTAACCCCTTCATTAAAAATACAAGAGATATTTTAGCACACTTAATGCATTACAACAACAAGAAAAGTTAAGTTAACTTGAAAGAAAATCAAAGAACAAAATGTGAATTATCACTAATTAAGCTTGCCATAGTATATGTTGAAATCTACAGCTGAATTGATACCATCTATCTTACCAGATGATGTCTGCTGCCACATAAAGTAAGAACCAGAATAAGCAGTCTGAGTAGCATAATTAGCAAGCCATACCTTATAACCTCTCTCGTTAGTCCATACATTTTCGAGGAAGTTCTTACTACTATAGAGACATGTATCAAAGCCAGACTTCTTCATCTCATCAGCAAACATATTAAAGCAATCATTTATATCATAAAGATTCATTCCATATGATTGGAAATGAGCAAAGTCTTCCCAGTCATAAGCTATAGGGAAGTCGAGTGTTTCATTTCCCAGGATACTCTTCAGATAATCCGCACTCTGCTTAACCTCTGCAGCATTACTTTCTTCAGCGTGCCAGTAGACTCCGACCTTAAGTCCGGCAGCCTTAGCATTTCTGATATTCTGGGCATAGGTTCTATCTGTATAGCACTCGCCATCATCATAACCACCAAGTCGAATAATTACATATTCACATCCTGCAGCCTTAACCTTGTTGAAATCAATCTCGCCCTGCCATCTGGATACATCGATACCAAGTGATACATCTTCACCGCCATAATTCTCTGCAAATGTATCAAAATCGACCTTTCCAGGTGCAGAAGCGCCACCTTCACTGGACGAAGCATTTGGAGAACCATCTATTATATTTACATTAAATGTAGCTGTCGTAGAATGACCAGCATCATCAGTAAGCGTTACAGTTACAGAATCAGATCCAGTTTCAGATGTATCAATCTCTTTATCGTATGATACCTCTACATCACGGTCAACATCGTCAGCATATCCAACATATGAACTAATATCGAACTCGGTACCCTTATAAACAGATACAGTTGAAGGTTTTATAAGATATACAGGAGCCTTGCTATCTGTATGATTATTTGAGAAATAATCACCACTCTGATAACCTGCCGAACTATTTGAACTTTCTGCACCACTTATTACTTTTTCTGAATTCTCGTCTGGTTCTTCATTTGCATCATTTTGCGATGAATCTTCAACTATAGGTGTTGCAGATAAGTCATCCTGCTCAACACTCTCTGTAGATACAGTCGCTTCTTCCGTTTCCGCTTCTGTAGCACCTACTATCTTATCAGCATTTGCAATCTCTACTGTACCACTATTATCTTTATTCTCGACTTTTGAGTCTCCGCCAGACATAGCAATAGCTGTTACAAGCAGCGCCAGACCGACAAAGACGACCAAAACTATTAAACCCAATAAAAAGTTCTTCATATAAACACCTTACGCAAAATATTTAAGTGAATAATTCACATACATTTAACCAAGATTACATCCTCATAAAGTTGACTAAATCGAGGATTTCCTCTATACTCAGCTTAATTCATGAACATGTCTTGAAAACATATAATAACAAGAAATGTTATAAAAAGGAAGGGTTAAAAGATGAATAAGAAAAACGAACTATTATTTTTCCTTGCAGGAATAGTACTTTGCTCTGTAGGACTCTTTATATTATTTAATAGAGTTCACGTAGGTTCCGGATTCTTCGGAGGATTTATGGGAACTTTGTCAATTGGCAGATTTAGTTTTCCTTCTGGTCTTATAGTAGTTCCATTTATTATAAGTATCGTATGGATGTTTGTAAGCGATTCTATAGTTCCAAAGTTTTTAACTGTACTATCTATAATACTGATAGTCGTTGCAATCATCATGACAACCCACTTCTGGATGGATACTATGTCAATGTTCGACTGGTTACTTATCCTTGTACTCATCTTCGGTGGTGGCGCTATGGTAGCAAAGGTTCTCTTCACTGATCATGGATATGATAAGAAGCAGACACAGAAAGAAATTGAACAAGGTAAACAAATAAATGATCTTCAGAAAGAACTTGAAGAAGTAAAGAAGAAGCTTGACTCATAAGAGTCAGGCTTCTTTTTTGGTTATATATTTGATTATGATACTAGGTCAGCATTATGATACCAGCACATAGACCTCTCTCACCTTTTGTATATCTATGTGAGAAGAAGATGTCATGATACTTCATAGTGCATAGCTTAGTCTGATAGATATTACTGCTCCTAAGTCCTACATTTACCAGAATAAGCTCATTAAGCGCCCAGAGATTCAGCATATATTTATCTCTTATCTTTACAGTTCTAAATATCTCATAAGGTACGCCAAGTCTAGTTGTTGTAATACCCTTATAATTTTCAGGCATATTATCTCGAACAAAACTTCCGGAATGAACGATATATTTAAAATCCGAATTCGATACTGGATCAAATATTACATTATCTTCTGTCGTATCAAGATAAGGACACTCTACTATAGATTTAATAACACCTTCATCAACCTCATAATTATCAGGTCCAATAGAAGGACCGATTGCAGCATGGATATTTTCTGAAAGACAGCCATATACCTCAACCATCTTTTCAACCGTCTTAGCTGCTATGCCAGCAACTGTACCTCTCCATCCAGCATGCACACTACCTATAACTTTACTAACCGGATCAACGAGAAGAATCGGCACACAGTCAGCGGTATATACAATAAGTGGAACATTCTTAACATTTGTAATCTGAGCATCTATTCCTAAATGAGTTAAATCTCTCGTTATACCGTCTCCTGCATCTGTCTCAGTTGCAACAAGTATATTCGATTCATGAATCTGATTAGGACAAGAGATACGTCTATAATCAAGTCCAATACTACTAGCTATTCTTTTATAATTCTCGTCAACATCATCTATATCATCACCCAGGTATCTACCAAGGTTCATTGATTCAAAGATACCTTTACTAACACCTCCGAATCTGGTTGAGAATCCATGACGTATACAGTTCATGTCTTTAAAACCTTCAACCTCAACAAATGGAGCTACATTTTCGGTATTAAGTCTGATATTATGAGCACTATGTATTCCCTGGTAATTTGTATCTATTATACTTTTTGCTTCTTCTATATTCATTTAAGTCTTCCTAATAATTTTGTAAAGTATTCCGGTAATTCACTATTAAACTCTAGGTATTTCCCAGTTCTTGGATGAATAAACCCAAGTGTTCCCGCATGGAGAACTTGTCCTTTCAAATTAAATGGACAAGATTTCGGACCATATACAGGATCTCCCAAAAGAGGATGATTAATACTTGTAAGATGTACTCTTATCTGATGAGTACGTCCCGTCTCAAGTTTGCATTTTACATATGCATAATTCTCCTTCAGATTTTCCTGAAGGTAGATGTGAGTTACAGCACGTCTTCCATCTGGATCTATAGCCATCTTCTTTCGGTCATTATGAGCTCTCGCTATAGGCTTATTAACCACCAGCGTATAGAAATCGCCATCTTTCTCCATCTTATCTATATCAAAATGATTATATACTATGGAACTATATATTCGGTTGATACTATGCTCCGCAAACTGCTGAGCAAGTCCCTGATGTGCAAGGTTAGTCTTGCAGATAACAAGTAGTCCACTCGTATCTTTATCAATACGATGTACAATACCAGGACGTTCTACGCCATTAATCGAAGATAGAGATTCACCGCAGTGATACATCAAAGCATTTACCAAAGTACCAGAGTAATTCCCCGGCGCCGGATGCACAACCATATCCTGAGGCTTATTAACTACTATAACATCCTCATCCTCATAAACTATATCAAGAGGAATATTCTCCGGAATAATCTCGAGCTTCTCCGGTTCAGGAAGAACAAGTCTAACCTCATCTCCCTCAGACAGCAAATAAGAGGCCTTAATACGCCTCTCGTTGCCTTGAGAAGTAACTGATATATTACCCTTATCAATCAACTTCTTTATATAAGAACGTGAGATATCCTCAAGCTCTTCAGATATATATTTATCAAGTCTTACACCTACATCGTAAGGATCAGGCGTTAGATTAATAATCTGTTCCATAAAACACCTAATTTATTCATTTATAAGATGAACATCTAATTGATTAAATGGTATCTCTATACCTGCATCTTCGAAGGAAAGAAGAATCTTCTCTGTTATACTCCTCTTCGCCATCAAATATTTATCAACTGGCACCATAGAAAATCCGCCTAGACGAACGCTGTGGTTGCTTAGTTCATCTACAAAGACTGATACATTTTCTCCTACTACTTCAGGAGTTTCCTTCATGATATCAGCTATAATAGACTTAGCTTTATCTACATCAGCCTTATAGGATATATCTACATTTACAACTAAAGCACGGTTACCATCCCCATGTTTATTAACGACAGAATTGTTAGTAAGCTGGGAATTAGGAATCTTTATAGTTTCGCCAAGTATTGAACGTATCGTTGTATAATAAATCTCTATTTCTTCAACTACACCTTCAACATTTGCGCTTGAGATTACTATATAATCTCCCTTCTTAAAAGGTCTAAGAACGAGAAGCAGGACACCACCTGCAAAGTTCGAAAGAGCCCCCTGCATCGCCAGTGATATACCAACACCAGCCGACGCAATAAGCGCCGCTATAGACGCAACCTCAACTATCTTAAGCTGAGTTATAATAGTTATTATGATAAATGTTAATATTCCATACTTGATAAGATTAAGCACGAAATGACTTGCAATCTGATCAACACCCTTCTGATCAAGACGCTTCTGTATAGTACTGATAATCTTCTTAAGAAGCTTACTAACTAATATATATACAACAAGAGCAAGTAATATCTTGATAGCATAGTCAAATATTCCGACACCCTTGTTATGTATCCAATCATTTATATCATCAAATGTAATAAATGTAATATCTCGCATACAAACTCCAATAAACTATTACGATAGTAAACTTACTACATCAAATCTTTCAGAACCGCTAAGATAAAGTTCCATGTTCTCTCAGTACTTGCTATATCAAGTCTTTCCTTCGGAGTATGAATATCATAAATATTCGGACCAAATGAAACTGCATCCAGACCTTCTATCGAATCCACGAAAAGTCCGCATTCAACTCCAGCATGTATAGCCTCAACCACCATTTTCTCCTGAAACATTTCTTCATACTTAGCAGTCATAACATCGCGAAGCTTTGACTCTTCCTTATACTCCCAGGCAGGATACTCTCCTTCTACAGTCATAGTTCCACCAGCAGACTGAACTATAGCAGCAAGTTCAACTATAAGCGCTTCTTTCTCTTTATTGACACTACTTCTCACACTAAAGCTAAGAGTAATCTCTTCACTAAATGTATCCATAATTCCAAGATTAAGAGAAGTCTGAACTAATCCTTCTATATCCTCACTCATCTTAATCACGCCATTTGGAAGACTGCCATATGCCATAACAAATGAAAGATTTGCTGCTTCATCCAGAGGATATACATCAGAGTTAACATTTACTTTTTCAATCGTTATACTTAGATCTGGATCAGCGTCCTTGTAGCTTTCACGATATTCCTCTAAGAATCTAGAAACTTCAGTCTTAACTTCTGTCTCATTCTTAGATACTATAAAAGCCTCTGCTTTAACTGGTATAGCATTATCCTTAAGTCCACCTCTTACTGTGATAACCCGCATAGTGTCATCAACAAAAAAGATTGACTGAAGCAGCTTTCCAAGAACTATATCTGCATTTGCTCTACCCTTATCTATCTCAACTCCAGAATGGCCACCCTTTAAACCACTGACAACAATTCTATATTTATCGCCTTGTGCACCTCTTCTAAGAATTGGGAAATGAAGCGTTGCCGTAGCTCCTCCAGCACAAGAAACAAGGAGGTGCCCTTCATCTTCAGAATCTATATTAAGAAGCTTCTTTCCACTTAGAGTAGACATATCAAATGCCTGCGCCCCAAGCATTCCAATCTCTTCATCTACTGTGAATACAAGTTCAAGAGGTGGATGAGGAATATCATCACTATCCATAAGAGCTAGCATATAGGCCACAGCTATTCCATCATCTCCGCCAAGTGTTGTACCCTCAGCTTTTAGAAAGCCATCTTCAACATTAAGTCTAAGGCCCTCACAAGAAAAATCAAAATCAGAATCATCAGTCTTCTCGCAAACCATATCAAGATGTCCTTGAAGAATAACCGTATCCATATCATTTGCATCTGATACATCAGTTCCAGTGAAACATGCATCCATATATACAACTACATTGTTACTGTCATCCTGAATATACTTAAGGTTATGTCTCTTAGCAACACTTACTACGTAGTCGCTTATCAGCTTTGTATTTTTCGAGCCATGCGGAATCGCCGCAATCTCTTCAAAAAAGTTAAATACTTTACTTGGTTGTAATGATTCTAATGCTCCCATAATCAATCCTCTAATTTCTTTAATGATTCTTCTAAGTTTTTAATATAATCAAAGTTACGATTTACGCTTGATTCAAGAGTTTCATACGTTCTATCGTACTGTACTTTCTTCTTTGCAGCCTCAAGATCAAGTCTGGCAAGACTATCCTGAATAGCTATATAATCTTCATCCTTTTCAAAAAGAGTCTTAATATATCTCTTTCCTTCAAGTTCAGCAAAATACTTCTTAAATGCTTTATCCTGTTTATCGAAATTTAGCGTACCACTTACAAGTTTACCAAGGTCAATACTTGGAACTATATCGATTATCTCAGCATCCGGGAAAAAATCAGGATTTATAGCACTTTTAGTACCAAGTTCAATAACTATAAATCGGCGTATTCCTATATCATATAGTGGCTTTATCGGATTATTATCCTTAACTCCACCATCAACATAAAACTCGCCCTCAATATTTACAGGAGAATATATAACTGGAAGCGCACTTGTCGCAAGAATTGCTGACTTAACAAAGTCTTCAGATTTATTATTTAAATGAAAATATTCAGCAGTAAAATCTTTATAAGACTCTTCAGTAGATAAAGTCCACAGCAGATTCATTTCTTCCTGTGATATAACATCAGTAGTATTAATAGTTGCCGGGCACTTGGCACCAGTGATATATAAATCTATGGACTTCTCAAGAAGTTCATATGTAAGATATTTATCTATAAGGCGTTTAGTTTCATTTCTAGAAAACCTCTTCTCACCTGCACGAATAGACTCTTCATCCACGTCGAATAGAACGCCCTCATTCATATCATCCCAGCATTCTTCCATCTGCTTTATGGCTCTATCAATTCCGCCTTCAGCAAGACCTTCGGCAAAAAGCACGGCATTTATACCACCTATAGATGAGCCAGATACAGCAACTATATCCTGTAGAAGTCCGCCCTCTGCAAGAGACTTAAGGATTCCAACCTGATATATGCCTTTACCGCCACCACCAGCTAGCACAAGACCAGTGCCTGTCTTTACTTCGATAATATCTCCCATATTGCACCCCTTATAATATAACCAATCCTTTAACTAAAGGATCATCTGAAAGAGTTACTTTTCAAGATACTTCTTATTCTTTATAAAGTCGATGATATCAAAATCAGATGATGTATCGCTTACAAATACAGTACCTACATCCTCACCATTCATAAGATCATAGATAATTTCCATATCAGTTGATTCAAGGATTGCTGTATCAGCTCCTGCATGACTAGCTATCTGAGCAGCAGCTATCTTAGTAAACATACCGCCTGTACCATATCTTGTTACAGTTCCCTTAGCCATATCTTTTAGAGAATCATCTACCTTATCTATAACAGAAAGACGCTTAGCATGCTTATTCTTTCTAGGATCATCTGTATAGAATCCGTCTATATCAGTGAGAAGTATAAGCAGGTCAGCACCTATAAGTGTAGATACGATAGCTGACAGTGTATCATTATCACCAAACTCAATCTCATCTGTTGCAACTGTATCATTCTCATTTACGATAGGAATGATATCTAGATCAAGAAGCTGTTTAAGTGTATTCTGAGCATTTACACGACGTTCATCAGAAGTTATAACATCAAATGTCAGAAGTACCTGCGCAGCCTTATTGTTATATTCCATGAAAAGCTTCTGATAAAGCATCATAAGCTCACCCTGACCAAGTGCAGCACACGCCTGGATCATAGAAAGAACCTCAGGTCTTTTACTAAGTCCAAGTATTTTTCTACCAACTGAAACAGCTCCAGATGATACCAGAACAACATCCTTACCCTGATTCTTAATATCACTGATAAGTCGTATCATTTTCTCTATCTTTACATAGTCAAGTTCACCCGTTTCCTGATGCACAAGAGATGATGAACCAACCTTAATAACTATTCTATGTTTATCTTTAAGTGTCTCTCTAATATTCATAATATTCCTCTCAATAATGAATTCATATAAACAAAAAACTTTCGACTAAGTTTAAATGAATCATAAATACTTTGATGTTTCAAATGCCTTATAACATTCTATAAGATCATCTATCAGATACTCACTGACAGCCTCAGCCGCCTTTATGCCATCAGCCGCCGCTGAAGTAATACCTCCTGCGTATCCAGCGCCTTCGCCTGTGGGGACGATACCAGGAAAACCTTCTGCCATCATAGTATCTCTATCTCTTACCACTCTGACTGGCGAACTTGTTCTCGACTCAACAGCTGTAATAACTGTGTCATCTCCATCAAAGCCATTAATCTTCTGCCCAAAATCTTCCATAGCCTCAATGATTGCATCAACCATGAAATGAGGAAGAACATTTCTAAGATCAGCAAAGTTCCAAGAACCTTTTATTGCCGGTTCTATATCACCTAAGTGATCCGACCTCTTTCCAGCCTTCAAATCTCCATATAGCTGAAGTGGAATAGCATTATCACCCGCAGTGTAAGCAGCGCGCTCTATCATAAGCTGCATAAGACATCCACGAAGTTCTTTTTGATATATATTCTTAAGTTCAGAGATTTCTTCGTCATAGCTGGTCGGTTCTTCGTCATACATAAAGTCATCAGGATTTATGCTGACAACTATAGCAGAGTTAGAATTACCACCAGATCTTCCACTATAGCTCATACCATTTATAACTGTTGTACCAGGCTCTGAAGATGAATTAACCACATATCCACCTGGACACATACAGAATGAAAATACATTTCTGGAAGGTCTATCTTCATCATGTTCAGTATGATATACCAGCTTATAATCAGCTGCAGGAAGAGTATCGCCGTATCGGTCCTTATAATCTTTACCGTACATAGCTTCATTTATCATCTCAGCTTTATGCTCAACTCTAACACCCATAGCAAAAGGCTTAGGCTCCATAACTACGCCTTTAGACTTAAGCATAAGTAGCGTATCTCTCGCACTATGTCCAGTTGCGAGAATAACGCTATGAGTCTTCACTTTAAATGAGGCAGGCTCTTCACTATCAATCAAACGACCAACTCTTTCAATAGTTAACTCATATGTCGGAAGTTTCGTCTCGAAACCAAAGATTTTTCCACTAGCATCTGGATCAGATTGATAATCTATCTCTGTCTCTAGCTCTGTGAGCTTACAACCGAAATGAATCTCACCACCTAAACGCTCTATATCCTCACGCATATTCTTAAGTACAGTACGAAGAACATCTGTTCCAATATGCGGCTTAGATTTATAGGTTATAGCTGGATCCGCACCGTAATGAGCATAGGTTTCTAGCACTTCCTTAAAATATCCACTCTTATCTTTATTTCCGGTATTAAGCTTACCATCAGAGAAAGTTCCAGCACCACCCTCACCAAAGCATACATTTGACTCAGGATCAAGCTTACCCTCATCCCAGAAGGTATTTACAGACTGAAAACGTTCCTCTACTGGAAGTCCTCTCTCAAAAAGAATAGGTCTAAAGCCAGCTCTCGCAAGCTTTATAGCAGCATTATAGCCAGCCGGACCAGAACCAATGATTACAGGGCGATATTCAGGAACATCATCCAGGAAGTCTCTCACATCAGTATTTATAATATGAGGAAATACATAACTCTCCTCAGTTGTTAACATAATATTTTTATTGTACCCTTTCCCGTTAACTCTTTTATAAGTTAACTCCTCATCAGGCACAGTAACACCAACTGCAAGGTTATAATGTATCTTTTCATGATGTCTCGAATCAAGAGATTCCTTTAGAATCTTGATTGAAACTATATCCTTTGTCTTAAGGATAGATTCAACAGCCTCTCTAAGATCCTTCGAATCATAATCTGTATTCAGTTTTATATTTCGAACTTGTATCATATTATTATCTAAAGATATTAGCGCCGGCAAAGAATCCGGTGATTAAAGCATATGTGATGTTATAGCCACCACATTTTCCGATAACATCTGTAGCCTCTCCAGTTATACAAATATTTGAACCAAGTGTAACATCCGACTTTACTGTCATATTAAATGGATCTATATATTTTGTAAGTACGCCTCCTATAGAAGCCTGCGAATCTTCGAGCGAACCCTTACCCCTAATACTTAGACGCCATTCTATCATTTCCTGATATATTCCACGAATGCCAGTTTCAGTAACATCTTTCAGTGTAAGCACACTCTCCTGCTTACCGTAAAATCTATCCATCATATAGACAGCTAGTTTATCATTTACATATCCATTTAAGAAAAGATCAAGCCTCCTATTAGGAAAACTTTGCTGAGATTTAATAAAGCTTTCAGCAAAGCTGTCTTCATCAATCTTCGGAAGCAGATTAATCACAACCTCCGAACCAGGCTTCATATAATAAGACATGTTAAATGTAACTATTCCACTTATTCCTTCTGAAGAAATCTGTACTTCGCCCAGTTCAGTATGTCCATCAACAGTAAGTCTTGCTTTAGTACGAACTCCATCAAGAGCAGAAAGATCATCAGTCACATATACAGGACATAAACCGCTTGTATATTCAACAAAAGGAAGTTTAAGACTATTAAAGAGCCTGTACGTTTCCTCAGCAGTTGCCGATCCAAGAGATTTCTTCGAAAGACCACCCGTAGCTACTATTATACCTTTAGCTAGGATAAAGCCTTCCGTCTCTTCCTCCTCTTGGCGAGAGATAACATTTATCTTATATATTCCCTGATTATCGAGTATATCATCTGTAATCTGAGAACTATATTCTAAGAGGTCATCTACCCCAACCTTTGTAACATCAACGCATCTAGTCTTATAGAGAAATCTTGTACCTAAACTTGTTGCAGCATCCACAAGGGCCCACACAACGCTCGAAGCCTGAAGACTAGAAGGATAAAAATATCCATCCTTATTAACGGTCTGTATGCCCAGCTTCTTCATATAATCAAGCACAAAGCTTCTAGGTCTTAGATCAGAATATCTATATAACTGTTCAAATAACCTATCTACAAACTCACTACCGTAATATGTATCTTCATCCCACGTATCATTTGTAAGATTGCATCGACCATTTCCAGTAGCATATAGCTTACGACCAGCCTTCTTATTCTTATCCACAACTACGCAAGAAAGCCCCCTACGGGAGCTTTCGATTGCGGCCACAAGTCCAGATGCACCTGCGCCAATTATACAAATGTCATATATCTTATTATTACTCATAAAACTTTCGATTTGTAAGTATGTTATAAGTTAACAGGTAAGATTTATTCGTATGAAACATTATCCTTAGATGAATCAGGGAATAATGTGATGTATGTCTTACCAGGATTAAGTCTAAGCTCTTCGCCATCCATAGTGTAGAACTTTGTTACACCATAGTCTGAGCAAGCACCATCTCTTGTTGCTTCCTGACCAAAGATTTCTTCCTTGTAAGCGAACTTCTTCTTTGCGTCCTTCTTCCACTTGATAGGAATAACCTTACCATTTGTAACATAGAGACCTTCGCCTTCGCCAACGTCATCGATGTACTTACTTCCAACCTCATCACTAAGTACATAGTGTGGGCAGAACTCATAGATTACGTTCTTAAATGCAATCTGATTACCTGAAGTCTCATCAAACTGAACATCGCCGTATGTGAACTTCTTGTAAAGCTTAGTCTCAGCATCATACTCGAAGTATGGTCTAGACTCTAGATCACTATTGATAGAAATCTTATTACAAGCTGTTCCATCCTCAAGATCCTTATCACTTACGTTGAACTGGAACATGCTCTTATATTCTTTACACTTATCAAAGTCAAATCCCTTATCAGACATACCCTGAAGAATCTTCTCTCCTGATGTATATCCTGTAAACTCTGAACCATAACCAGGTCTAGATACACGGAAACCATATGCAGATGACTCTGTATTAAGATTCATATCATCAAGATCTGTAATAAGTGGCATCTCCTTCATAGCCCAGATACCGCCCCAGTGTACAAGAACAGCATCATGCTCAAGCGCCTTACGATCAAAGTTAACACGAGTACTTCTTACAGGACCAATCTTATCTGTAGCAGCAAGTGTATCCTGATTAAAGAGACAAAGGAGACGAGATATACCACCCTCCTCAAGCATCTCATATATAACGTCAGCATTTTCAACACCAGACTGTGGAAGTCCAAGATTGTTATTAACAACCATGATTGCTACATATCTCTTGTTAGCAGTCTCTGGATCAATCCATTCACCTGTCATATCACTGAGAACCTTACCATCCTTCATCATAGTTACATCAGTGTTTGTGCTGATCATAGATGAATCTGTAAGTTCAACCGCATAAAACTGACCATCTGATATAGATGATATATCAGTTTCTTCGTCCTTCTTGCCACAACCTGCACATGCGGCGAGAAGCATTGCGACTGAAAGTGCACCAGCTAGTAATTTCTTATTCATAGTCTCTAGTATATCCTTTCATATTTAAGATTTCTTCTTGCAGCTTCTCCATAACTAATCTTTCTTCTTCCTCCATATGGTCGTATCCAAACAAATGCAGGATACTGTGAGCTGTAAGAAATGCTATCTCTCTCTTATCACTATGTCCATATTCCTTCGACTGTGACTGAACTCTATCAAGCGATATAACAATATCACCTAAAAGAAGTTCTCCTGTCTCTGGATTAAAATAATCCTGTGGATACTTCTCTACATAAGAGAGGTCTCCAGGCTCATCAAAATCTAACATAGGAAATGAGAGAACATCTGTGGGGCTATCTATACCTCGTTCTGACATATTAATCTCGTGTATTCTGTCATTATCTACCAGAATGACTGAAACTTCGCATTCATAAGGACATTTTAAGAACTCAAGAGAGCCTGCTAAGATATCCTTAATAATGTCATCATACACTTCGGGGTATTCAATATCAGATTCGTTGGTAATAAATATACTCATATCTAACCTCACTAAATGAGTATTCTACCATAATCTAGTGATAGTGTCAAAAAACTGTACATTTACTGTATATCAGAAAATCACCGAATTATTTGCGCTTATAACCACCAGATTTATGGGAAGTGACTTTTGAAGCATCATACTTTTCATATGCTTCAACAATTCTTTGTACCAGAGGATGTCTTACAACATCTTTACTGGTCAGATTACATATTGCAATCCCCTCAATATTTCTAACGACATTAAGAGCTATATCAAGTCCCGACTTAGTTCCTGCAGATAAATCCTTCTGAGACTGATCTCCGGTAATAATAGCCTTAGACCCAAATCCTATACGCGTGAGAAACATTTTCATCTGTGACTCAGTTGTATTCTGCGCTTCATCAAGAACGATAAAGGCATTATCAAGAGTTCTACCTCTCATATATGCAAGTGGAGCAACTTCTATAAGCCCTTTCTCCATATTCTTCTGAAATGATTCAGCTCCCATAATCTCATATAAAGCATCATATAAAGGTCTAAGATATGGATCAATCTTGCTCTGAAGATCACCAGGCAGAAAGCCAAGCTTCTCTCCAGCTTCTATAGCAGGTCTGGTGAGAATAATTCTCTCAACCTCGCCTTTCTTAAATGCCGTAATAGCTTTAGCCATAGCAAGATAAGTTTTACCAGTTCCGGCAGGACCACTTCCAAAAACTATCATATTCTTGTCGATAGCTTCTACGTACTTCTTCTGACCAAATGTCTTTGGTCTAATAGGTCTGCCCGCCAGGGTATGACATATAAGTTCATCATCACCCTCAAGATCACTTACTTTACCGCCTTCACCACTCGTAGTTATACTTATGGCATAGTCGACATTTTGATCTGTTAAGTCATTACCCTTTCTGGATATAACAAGAAGATCATTTATAACATCTAGCGCTTTATCTACAGAGGTTTCTTCCCCCTCTATAGAGAGCTCATCATTTCTATATATATAGCTTATACCAAATGTTTTCTCTATCTTCCTAATATTCTTATCGAACTGGCCGAACAAAAGTTGAACACTTTTTTCATCAACCTTTACACTTTTCTTCACTAAACCCATAAATTAACACCTTCCATGGATAAAACCCGTGAAAAACGCCACGTCCAAAAAAGAACGTGGCGGTTTAAACTAATAATATGGTAAATATATTACTTATACTTACGCTTTCTAGCAGCCTCAGACTTCTTCTTACGCTTTACTGATGGCTTCTCATAATGCTCTCTCTTACGGATCTCCTGCTGGATACCAGCCTTCTGACAGTTTCTCTTGAATCTGCGAAGAGCGCTATCGAGAGTCTCATTTTCTTTTACAACAACGCTTGACATCTTTACCTACCCTCCCTTCGTCTAGGGAATTATCTAACATGTTCCAATTGAACACGCGTTAAACATTATATCATACTTGAAATCATTGTCAAGTTTTTTAACCAAGCTGGGACTTAACTTCCTCAACACCTGCAGCAAGAGCATCTTGAATCTTAGATGCATCCTTTCCACCTGCCTGAGCCATGTTAGGACGACCGCCACCGCCGCCTCCAACGATTGGAGCAATAGTCTTAATGATATTACCAGCATGAACACCAGCTGCAACAGCATCATCTGATGCCATAACTACAAGACTTACCTTACCGCCCATATCAGATGCCATAATTACAACAGCCTTACCAAGCTTTGCTTTATAGTCATCTCCAAGATTTCTTAGTGCATTTGGATCAACCCCCTGTACAGCCATAGGGAGAACCTTAACATCTCCAACTTCTACAACTGAATCTTCAGCTGATGAAGCAGCAGCCTTAGCCATCTTATCTTTAAGACTCTGATTTTCTGACTGAAGGGACTTTATTTCATCCATAAGTGACTGAATCTTATCAACAAGTTTAGCAGGTTCAGTCTTTGCAGCCTTAGCAGCAGCATTTAACTTATCTTCTACTTCTGCGTAATAAGCAGCTGCGCCAGCAGATGTAAGAGCCTCGATACGTCTTACGCCAGCAGCTATACCCTGCTCGGAAACAATCTTAAAGGAACCAATCACGCTTGTATGAGGAACATGTGTACCACCACAAAGCTCTATAGACCAGTCACCCATATTTACTACACGAACTGTCTCACCGTACTTCTCACCGAAAAGAGCCATAGCTCCAGTCTTCTTAGCATCCTCAAGAGACATTACTTCTGTATTTACCTTAAGATCCTCACCGATTTCTTTATTGACGATAGCTTCAACCTCACGAATCTCTTCAGGTGTCATAGCCTGATTGTGAGAGAAGTCAAATCTAAGTCTACCATCTGTAACAAGTGAACCAGCCTGTTCTACATGATCACCAAGAACTGTCTTAAGTGCCTTCTGAAGAAGGTGTGTAGCACTATGGTTCTTACAGATAAGTGAACGTCTATCTGCATCAACCTTAAGTTCAGCCTTATCACCAGACTTAATAGAACCACTTACGACTTCACCAGTATGAGCAATTCTGCCACCCTTAAGCTTTACAGTATCTTCAACCTTGAAAGAACCAGAAGCAGTCTCAATAACACCAGTGTCTCCGATCTGACCACCCATTGTAGCATAGAATGGAGTCTTCTCTGTAATGATAGTTCCCTTTGTACCTGCTGGTAGAGAATCAGTAAGAGCTTCTTCTGTAGCAACAGCAACTATATTAGAAGAATCTACAAGTTTATCATATCCAGTAAACTCTGTTGTTACATCATCTGAAAGACTTGCAAATATATCGTCGCTAGCAACAAGCGTCTGAGAGAAGTTCTGATTCTCTCTAGCCTTCTGCTTAGCAGCTTCCATAGCTTTCTCAAATCCAGTCTCATCAACTGTAAGACCTTCTTCACCAGCCATCTCAACTGTAAGCTCGATAGGGAATCCAAATGTATCATAAAGATAAAATGCTGAATCACCATCTATTTCTTTAGCGCCACTTGACTTCTTCTCATCAAGAATCTTAGTAAACTCTTTCATACCATTTTCAAGAGTACTCTCGAAACGTGAGATTTCCTTACCAAGTTCTGTAATGATGAACTCACGATTCTTTGTAAGAAGTGGATAGCTGTCATCATATACCTTATCTATATAAATCTTTGCAAGGTCAAGAAGCTGTTCCTTACCAAGACCGAGTGTACGACCATGTCTTACAGCACGTCTTATAAGTCTACGAAGTACATATCCAGCTCCAACATTTGAAGGAAGAAGCTTTGCAGCATCACCAATAAGCATAACTGAAGTACGCATATGGTCTGCAAGGATTCTCATAGACTTCGTAAGCTTCTCATCAGCATTATACTTTGTACCAGATGCATTCTCGATAAAGCTGATAGCATCTGTAAAGAGATCTGTCTGGTATACATCCTTTGTTCCATTAAGGAAAGCAAGGATTCTCTCAAGTCCCCAACCAGTATCAACGTTCTTCTGCTTAAGTGGAGTAAGGTGTCCATCATGATGCTTCTCATACTGCATGAATACATCATTTCCAAGCTCTGTATACTTTCCGCAATCGCAACCTGGTCCACAATCAGGACCACAGTCATCTACATCAGCTATATAGAACATCTCGCTATCTGGACCACAAGGACCATATTCAAGTCCCCACCAGTTATCTTCTGCCGGAAGATAATGTATATTCTCAGGCTTAAATCCTGAAGCTATTCTAAACTGAGCACCCTCTTCATCACGAGGAGCATTCTCATCACCTGCAAATACTGTAGCAGCAAGGTGATCTTTGTCAAAACCAAAGACCTCAGTAAGAAGTTCATAACTCCACTTACATCTTTCTTCCTTAAAGTAATCTCCAAGACTCCAGCTTCCCATCATCTCAAAGAATGTAACGTGACTCTTATCACCAACAGAGTCTATATCGTTAGTACGAACGCAACCCTGAACATTACAAAGTCTTGTTCCAAGTGGATGTTTTTCACCAAGAAGATATGGCATAAGAGGCTGCATACCTGCAACGTTAAACATAACGCCTGTTGAACCATCGGATACAAGTGATACAGCACCTACATCAACATGTCCTCTCTCTTTATAAAAATCAACCCAGGTCTTTCTGAGCTCCTTTGAAGTAAACTGTCTCATAATTCTCTCCTTCTAAACATGACAAAGTGACAAACAGCATTTTATGCTGTTTGCCACAATATGTCTAGTATGAATAATCATAAATGTTGATTTCTGTAAGTCCATACTCATCATAGATTGTAAGTCTTACCTGATAATCATCATCATTTAACTCGTAAGTGTATTCCCAGTAGCCAAGGTCATCTGAACGATACGGTTCATCAGCAGGCTCACCGTAAAGAGCCTTTATATCATCTACTGTACTTCCCCATGTGATTCCACCCGGAAGAACTACACTTGGATAATTATCTGTATCACACCATCTCTTATCAAGATCCATAGCCCAAACAGAAGTTTCTTTAATATCCTTAACTTCATCACCATAGTTCTTGAAACCAACACTGAAATCAAACTCACTATCAATATTTGGATTCTCAAGATTTACAGTACATAGAACCTTATCACCAGGATTAAGTACATATCCATCTTCCTTACCATAATCAGCAAGATCAAATGTATAATCATTGCTTATAAGTGAATAATCAAAAGGAAGTGTATAAACTGTACCATCAATC
>CACWGK010000016.1 GCA_902760415.1 uncultured Lachnospiraceae bacterium | reverse complement strand
TTTTCAAGGTGTTTTTGCGACTATTCCGGATGACTTTCGGCATATAGCCACTATAAAATGAAGGAGTCACCCGTCGATTCTAAATCTACGGGTGACTCCTTCCTATAAACTCTTGATATAGCCGAAACCTCTTTCTAAAACTTGCTTAATAGCATGAATCAACCGACTTTAAAAGTTCTAACGGGTGACTCCACATTCAAAACAAGTCATATAGCCAGCCTAAGATTATATCAGACGAAGCAACTTACATTGATCTAAGCCGTTGCTCCAGAACTCAGATATCGGAAGTTTTTTTACTCTGGTTATGATTGCGGAGTTTAAAGCTCCATGTCCGACTATCAGGACATCTTTTCCGCTATTAACTTCAGGCATCACCTTCTCAGATAGGAAGCTATCTACTCTTGCAAACAGTTCTTCAAAAGTTTCGGATCCACTTATAGACTGCTTATAAGCAGCTGGATCTTCAAAGATAACATTTATCGGACAATCAGGAATCTGAAAGGAATTCTCTGTCCCTTCGTATTCGCCAAAACACATTTCCTTAAGTCTGTCGTCTATCTCTATAGGAATATCTCTTCCCCGCAAGAATATCTCAGCAGTTTCCCTTGCTCTTATAAGAGGGGATGCAAAGCAGAGATCTATATGAACATCCATGTATTCATCATGAGCTGCCTTAGCCATAAGACGTCCCTTTTCATTCAGGGGAATATCAGTATGTCCCTGCAACTTGTGAAGTTCATTCCAATCAGTTTTTCCGTGTCTCATAATATATAGCATCTTGTCTTATCTCACCTATAAATAATTAAAATGTCGTAAATTAAAATGTCATACAGTGCTGCAAACGCTAGCTTAGTTATTAAAAATGTGACAAACGGCCAATGGCCATCTGTCACATTTTCACAGTATATATATGAATACCCTCTCCAAAATATTCACGTATAAATACTGCTCGCATTATTCATCCATGTTGTAAGTGAATCAATAGATAACTTAAGCGCTGCAATCAGAATCACAACCCTCACAATCCGTACCACCTGCCGTAGCACCTTCAACTGGTGCAAGACCAAGTGCATCATGCGCTACTTGAATCATTATAGCACACTCAATCCTCTTACGGAATAGTTCACATCCATATTCATAGATACCCTTCACATCTCCAGTTGCATGATATGCATTTGCTGCACATCCACCAGAACAGTAAAGCTGTGCCCAGCAGTCCAGACATTCTGGTCTTGCGTAAGCATTACAGTAGCGGAACTCATCCTGTCTGTCCACATTTGAGACACCATTCCAGATATCACCAAGCTTGTACTTTTCATCGCCAACAAACTGATGACAAGGATAAAGGTCGCCCCATGGTGTAACAGCCATATATTCAGTTCCCGAACCACATCCTGATATTCTCTTATATATACAAGGACCTTCCTTAAGATCCAGCATATAATGATAAAATGTAAAACCTTCGCCTTTTATATCTCGGTCAAGCATTTCCTTTGCCAGAATCTCATACTGTTCCTTAAGTACAGGAAGATCTTCCTCAGTAAGCGCCAATGGATCTGAAGGATTACAAACAACTGGTTCCATAGAGAGTTCCTTGAATCCCAGATCTGCCATAGCAAATATATCCTTAGTAAAATCAGTATTTAAATGAGTAAAGGTTCCGCGCATATAGTAGTTCTTTCCACCACGGGAATCAACTAACTTTTTGAACTTAGGAACTATCTTGTCATAGCTTCCATTTCCCTGATAATCTACACGTGTACGGTCATGAACTTCCTTACGTCCATCCAGACTAAGTACCACGTTACTCATTTCCTTATTACAGAAGTCAATCACTTCATCATCTATAAGTACTCCGTTAGTAGTAAGGGTAAATCTGAAGTTCTTACCCGCTTCCTTCTCGATAGAACGCGCATATCTTACGATATCCTTGCACACATCCCAGTTCATCAGAGGCTCACCGCCAAAGAAATCCACTTCAAGATTATGCCTTGTTCCACTATGCTCAACAAGGAAATCAATAGCTCGTTTACCTACCTCGAAGCTCATAACAGCTCTTTCGCCGTTATACTTACCCTGAGCCGCGAAGCAGTACTCGCAATTGAGATTACAGGTATGTGAAACATGAAGACACAGTGCCTTTATAACATCTCCACTACGCTTCTTGAACTCACCTGCAAGTGGGGCATACTCATTTGGAGTATATAACTTCTTCATATCACGAAGAGTACGAACGTCGTCTATACAGAGACGTACTTCTTCCTCAGTTACGTCATCCCTGTCGCCGTACTTCTTCATTATCTCTTCTACTATCTCATCCTCTGATTTATCAGGAAACATCTCGATAATGTCATAGGCCACATCATCTACACTGTGAACAGAACCAGAGCAAGTATCGAGAACGATATTATATCCATTTAATTTATACTGATGTACCATACTATCCTCTATATAACAAAAGATTACATTTGTCCATAATACTTTTTATGTCGTTTTTTTTGTACCCTCGCGGGCGATTCTATATAAACGTGTTTTCAAACTCGCATTCGAGACCATAAGCGGTCTGCACCATATCACTTCGTGATATGCAATACTTGCCAAGCAAGTATTGATTCTGCTACGCAGAATGTGTCTGTCTTTCAGACAGATTCCCGATTCTATGAATCGGGAACCGTTTCGGCGCTTAGCGATTCACAAGTGCTCAGCACGCAGTGAGAGCTTAGCGAGCCGAAGCTTGTTTTCGAAGAAAGCAAGCCGGCGTCCGCTAGGGCACCGCGCCTGTGCGAGAGCTGAGTCGAGAATGCGAGTATTGAAACACGTGATAAGAATCGCCGCGGAAACATATACAGAAAAAGATACGCCACCTAGAAGTAGGTGACGTATTCTTTCACTGATCAGTTTTGTAATGAACCCAACTTCACGGGCAAACTACTTCTCAGACTTGTTCTCACACTTCTGATTTGCAACACCACAGCTTGTCTTGCAAGCACTCTGGCATGATGTCTGGCACTCGCCACATCCGCCGTTCTTAGCGCTCTCACAAAGATCTCTTGTATCAAGTGTCTTTATTCTTTCCATGATTATTTCTCCTTTTTTTATATGTTCTATCGCACGAATAGTATCATAATTTGATAGGTTTCGCAACCCCAGTGATATCATAGTGAAGTGTATGTCCATGGATTAATCCACATTTGCCTACTTCTCCGACATCCCACAGAGCCATAACGAACTCGTCATACTCCTTCGTCATTAGTATTGAACCTTCAGCTAGAGTACTCAGCTTTGAACTAACCTGAGTCAGTTCTCCGCTGAATCCTTCCATAAAATCCGTGCTACCTTTCATATCTCATCTCACCCGGATTATATCTCTACTTCTACTTTCTTAAGCTTCCATATATCCTTTACATACTGCTCGATAGTTCTATCAGACGAGAACTTACCTGAACATGCAGTATTCATCATAGCCATACGAGCCCATTTAGTCTGGTCTCTATAAGCTGCATCCACTCTCTGCTGAGCTTCTGCATATGAATCGAAGTCCTTAAGAATGAAGTAAATATCTTCCTTAGTTAGTGAGTCATACAGATCTCTAAAGAGCTCTGTATCATCATTATATGTACCATTTATGAGCTGTGTAAGTACTCTACGAACGTTCTGGTTGTTGTTGTAGATGTCCCAAGGGTTGTAGCCACCCTCACGCTCATACTTCATAACTTCATCAGCGCTGAGACCAAAGATAAATGCGTTCTCAGGACCAACTTCCTCAACGATCTCTACGTTAGCACCATCCATAGTACCGATAGTAAGTGCACCGTTGATCATAAACTTCATATTTCCAGTACCTGATGCTTCACGTGATGCAGTAGATATCTGCTCCGATACATCTGCAGCAGCGAAGATAATCTCGCCGTTAGATACACGGTAATCCTCAATGAAGACAACCTTGATCTTGCCCTTGATAGATGCATCGTTATTTACTACATCAGCTACAGAATTAATAAGCTTTATAGTAAGCTTAGCTCTCTTATATCCTGCCGCAGCCTTTGCACCAAAGATAAATGTCCTTGGATACATATCGAAGTCAGGATTCTCCTTCAGTTCTGAATAAAGATGCATAACATGAAGGATGTTAAGAAGCTGTCTCTTATATTCATGGAGACGCTTTACCTGAACATCAAAGATTGAATTAGGATCAACCTCTATACCATTATGCTCCTTGATGTACTTAGCAAGACGAAGCTTATTCTGGTACTTGATATTCATGAACTCCTGCTGATACTTCTTATCATCAACATAGGTCTTGAGCTTGCTGATCTGTGACAGATCTGTAATCCACTCCTTACCAATCTTATCATTTAACCACTTAGCTAGTAGTGGGTTACCATGCGCAAGAAATCTTCTCTGTGTTACGCCGTTTGTCTTGTTGTTGAACTGCTTAGGATTCATTTCATAGAAATCCTTCAGCTCACGCTTCTTCAGAATCTCTGTATGAAGTCTGGCAACACCATTTACTGAATATGAACCGGCGATAGCAAGGTGAGCCATCTTAACCTGTCCATCATACAGGATGGCCATTGACTTAACCTTTTCCTGATCTCCAGGATACATTTCCTGAATCTTGATAACGAATCTTCTATTGATTTCTTCAACGATCTGATAGATACGTGGAAGAAGTCTGGAGAAGAGCTCGATAGGCCACTTTTCAAGGGCCTCAGCCATGATAGTGTGGTTTGTATAAGCACAGGTCTTGGTTGTGATCTCCCATGCCTCATCCCACTCAAGACCTTCTTCATCCATAAGGATACGCATCAGCTCTGGAACTGTCAGAGTTGGGTGAGTATCATTCATCTGGAATGTTACCTTCTTAGGAAGATCCTGAATCTTCTTGTTATTTTCCTTAAACTTCTTTATAGCAGTCTGAAGTGATGCAGATACGAAGAAGTACTGCTGCTTCAGACGAAGTTCCTTACCTGAGTAATGATTATCATTTGGATAAAGGACCTCACTGATTGTCTTAGCAAGGTTCTGCTGCTCAACAGCCTTCTCATACTCACCCTTATCGAATGAGTTAAGGTTGAACTCCTGAGTAGCCTCAGCATCCCACATACGAAGTGTATTTACTACATTGTTGCCATAACCAACGATAGGCATATCATAAGGTACGGCACGTACAGAAGTATATCCCTCCTGAATGAAATGATTACGTCCGTCTTTGTTCTCTACGCGAACATATCCGCCGAACTTAACCTCGGTAGCGTACTCATTTCTCTTTATCTCAAATGGGAATCCATTACGAAGCCAATCATCTGGTTCCTCAAGCTGATAGCCATCAACGATTGCCTGCTTAAACATTCCATAGTGATATCTGATACCACATCCATAAGCTGGATATCCAAGCGTTGATAATGAATCAAGGAAGCATGCTGCAAGACGTCCAAGACCACCGTTACCAAGAGCAGGATCTCTCTCCTGATCTTCGATAACGTTAATGTCTAGACCCATTTCATCAAGAGCCTTCTTGACCTCTTCATAATAACCAAGATTTATAAGGTTATTACCTAATGCACGTCCTACAAGGAACTCCATTGACAGGTAGTAAACCTTCTTAACATTCTTTTCTTTATAAACCTTGTGTGTGGCAATCCATCTATCGATGATGTCATCCTTAACTGCATAGCTGACAGCCTGATATAATTCCTGAGGTGTTGCTTCTTCAAGTGTCTTACGATAGAGCAGCTTGACATGTGAAGCAATTTCCTTCTTAAACCCCTCTTTGTCGAACTTCGCGATTTTCTTCATGAATCCTCCTCCTAGTTCCATTGATAAGTGTAAAATGAGTCAGTAGTTACGTCGAACGTAGAAAGTGACTCATTATTTTGATACGCCGAATGTTACTTCCTCGCCATTGATGTCGAGTTCCTTAGTAAATCCTGCCATCTTACCAAGCATGATGTAATCAGCAAGGACTGCATCCTTAATCTTATCAGCATACTTTGTAACGATTTCAGCAATCTTCTCACTGTTATCGATATAAAGTGTGATATGATCTGTAACTTCGAAGTCTGCTTCTTTTCTGAGTGTCTGTACCTTAGATACAATCTCTCTTACGAAACCTTCCTCGATAAGTTCTGGTGTAAGCTTGGTATCTATAACAACGGTGAACTTATTATCACCAAATGTTGCGTAATCGCCGCTTTCTGCTACATCGATAAGGAGATCCTCTTCAGTAAGTTCTACCGGTTCCCCATTTACTTCAAACTTAAGAGCCCCCTCCTCTTTAAGCTTTGCATAAGCCGCATTTCCATCCTCGATACTGCTGAGGTATTCCTTGATTCCTCCAAGGAGCTTTCCGTACTTAGGACCTACAGTTCTAAGCTGTGGCTTAAATGTATATGATGAGAATGCTGAAAGGTCATCCTTAAACTCAACATTCTTGATATTCAGCTCATCCTTGATAATGTCGATATAGAACTCATCAAGAACTGTCTCGCCTTTTACATACATAGTTGCGATAGGCTGACGATTCTTAATATTTGCAGCATTTCTGGCAGCACTACCAAATGTCTTGATAGAAAGAACTGCTTCCATGTTCTTCTCAAGTTCTGCATTGATAAATGATTCTTCTACTTCAGGATATTCACAAAGGTGAATACTGATAGGAGCTGTCTTATCAACATTTCTTACAAGGTTCTGATAAATGCTTTCTGCAAGGAATGGAACCATAGGTGCAGCCACCTTACAGATAGTTACGATAGCCTTATAAAGAGTCATGTAAGCATTTATCTTATCCTGCTCCATACCCTTAGCCCAGAATCTCTCACGACAACGTCTTACATACCAGTTACTGAGCTCATCAACGAAGTCAGTAAGTACTGCTGCTGCCTCAGGAATCTTATAAGATCCAAGATTCTGATCAAATACCTTAACTGCAGTGTTAAGCTTTGACAGAAGCCATCTATCCATTACACTAAGTGTCTTTGTATCTAACTCATACTTTGTAGGATCAAACTGATCGATCTCTGCATAAAGTGTGTAGAATGCATATGTATTCCACAGGGTTCCCATGAACTTACGCTGTCCCTCAAGAACTGCATCTCCGTGGAACTTGTTAGGAAGCCATGGCTGTGAGTTTGTATAGAAGTACCACCTGATTGCATCTGCTCCATACTTGCCGAGAGCCTCCATAGGATCAACTGCATTTCCCTTAGACTTTGACATCTTGTTTCCGTCCTTATCAAGAACGTGACCAAGTACTATAACATTCTTATAAGGAGCCTTATCGAAGAGAAGTGTTGAGATAGCCATCAGTGAATAGAACCATCCACGGGTCTGGTCAACAGCCTCTGAGATAAAGTCAGCTGGGAAGTTGTCCTCGAAGATTTCCTTGTTCTCAAATGGATAATGCCACTGTGCAAATGGCATAGCTCCTGAATCGAACCAGCAGTCAATAACTTCTGGAACTCTATGCATTGGCTTACCGCAATCAGGACAAGTAAGAACTACGCCGTCAACAAATGGTCTGTGAAGCTCGATATCTGCAGGAACTTCGCTTCCATCCTCAAGCTTTCCTCTTGAACGGAGCTCTTCGATACTTCCAATAGCATCTCTCTTTCCACATTCCTCGCACTCCCATACATTAAGTGGAGTACCCCAGTAACGGTCACGAGAAAGTCCCCAGTCCTGAACGTTCTTCAGCCACTCGCCGAAACGTCCCTTACCGATTCCTTCTGGAATCCAGTTAACTGTATTGTTATTAGCAACCATGCGGTCACTAACTTCTGTCATCTTGATGAACCATGACTCTCTAGCATAGTAGATAAGTGGAGTATCGCATCTCCAGCAGAATGGGTAGTCATGTTCAAACTTAGGAGCTGAGAAAAGAAGGTTTCTAGAATCAAGATCTACAAGAACCTTTGGATCAGCATCCTTTACAAAAAGTCCAGCAAATGGAGTATCTTCTGTCAGGTTACCTTCTGAATCAACAAACTGAACAAAAGGAAGGTCATACTTACGACCAACGCGACCATCGTCCTCACCAAATGCAGGAGCGATATGAACAATACCAGTACCATCTGACATTGTTACATAATCATCTGCTACGATGAAATGAGCCTTCTTGTGCTGCTTTGCAGCGCTTGCTGCAGCACCTTCATAAAGTGGCTCATACTCTCTTCCCTCAAGATCAATACCCTTGTAGGATTCGAGTTTGATATATGCCTTACCATCTGTAATAGATGTATCGTACTTATTAACATGCTCTCCATCTTCATTCTTAACCTTCTCTTCAGCAAGAGGTCCAAGAACTGTATCTAGAAGAGCATCAGCCATGATGTATGTATATCCATCACAAGCCTTTACCTTACTATATGACTCCTCTGGGTTAACGCAGAGTGCAAGGTTTGAAGGAAGTGTCCATGGAGTTGTTGTCCATGCAAGAAAGTAATACTGCTCTTCGCCCTCAGCAACCTTTGCCTTGAAACGTACTACAGCAGATCTTTCCTTAACAGCCTTGTAACCCTGAGCAACTTCGTGAGATGAAAGTGGAGTTCCACATCTTGGGCAGTAAGGAACTACCTTGAATCCCTTATAAAGAAGACCCATATCCCAGATTTTCTTAAGAGCCCACCACTCAGACTCGATATAGTCATTGTGATATGTTACATAAGGATCATCCATGTCAGCCCAGAAGCCAACCTTGCCGGAGAACTGCTCCCACATACCCTTATACTGCCATACAGATTCTTTACATTTTGCAATAAATGGTTCGATTCCGTATTCTTCAATCTGCTCTTTACCGTCTATTCCAATCTCTTTCTCTACTTCAAGTTCAACAGGAAGTCCGTGAGTATCCCAACCGGCCTTACGGATAATCTTGTGACCCTTCATAGTCTGATAACGTGGAATCATATCCTTGATTACACGTGTAAGAACGTGACCAATGTGTGGCTTACCATTAGCTGTTGGTGGGCCATCATAGAAAGTATATGTTGGAAGATCCTTCTTCTCATCTATACTCTTTTCAAAGATTTTTTCTTCATTCCAAAACTTAAGAACTTTTTCTTCATTTTCAGCAAAGTTAAGCTTTGTCGATACTTTATCGTACATTTATTTTTCCTCTCAGTATTAGTTTTCTTCTTTCTTGTCGCCAAGTGTCTGTGTGAGGTAATCATTTACGACCTTAGCAACGTCATCTGTATAGAGACCATGAACTGCACAAGCCTGATCAAGTGACTCGTACTGTGATACGCCACAAGTAATGCAGTGCATTCCACACTTCATAAGAACAAGTGAAGCATCTGGATACCATCTGATAATATCTCCAATGATCATATCAGGTGTAACATATTCAATAATTCCATCTTCATCAACCTTAAGTGTTGATGGATCTGGTCTCTCAGTCTTATTATCTCCTCCGAGATTTAAGGACTTTCCATCGTCTGATGCAGTCATCCCATCCATCACCTTAGATGTGATATTCTTAGCATCTACATTTCCAGCATTAAAAACTTCTTCTGCCATAATCTTTCCTTCTTTCCATCTATATGTGATAACTTCCAGAACATTTCCAGAATCTATAGAATATCGATAATCTTGCCTACTACCATGAACTTCTCACGAACCTTAAGCAGCTCGTTCTCAACATCATGTTTCTTCGTAAGTACCTCTTCGTAAGTGTTAGACTCTGTAGTGAAGTAGAGGTATATCTTGCCATTTGCGAAGCATATTCGGAATATCTTTCCAAGCTGAAGTCCAACCAGTTGTCTCAGCTTGTATATCATATTCTCAGTAAGCAGATTATCTGCTTCTTTCTCGTCAAATGCATATACTCTAAACATTCTGTCGATAACCTCATTTTGAGGCTTGATGAGATGTACTCTCTCATTCTGACAATCCAGCACAGGTGCTGACGAAGACGTCAGAACTACAGGGTTGATATTCTTAGTATCTATATCTATCTCGAAAAATCTTCCTCGGATGTGAGCATCATTTACATCACAATCCTCGAAGACATCCGCATTCATGAACTTAACATCCTTGTGAGAACCCTTCAGCTCATTCATTGAGGAATATCTATATTCTGAAGTATCAGAGAACATATTAGTCGCTATAATCTCTCGCTCTGTAGGTCCGCCCTTCTTGTTGAATATGCCGCCTTCAAAGTATCTTGCAGCATAAGGCATAACTATAAACTCTCTATAATCCAGCTTCATGTTATTAAGCTTTACCTGAAGCTTGATACGATACGACGCGAATAGCGCCAGAATGATCATAGATACAGCAGCTACGATAATACCATAAGAAAGCCACACACCACTATGGTTCATGTATATTGCAAATGCACCAGCAACTACAAGGAACACGAACAGGGCACTAATGGCATTTATCTGGTTCTTTATTTTCTTGATACCGATATTTTTCTCGACTCTTTTTATAAACTTCCTTTTTTCCACTTCTCTAATCCCTATTTATAAAAGATTCCAAACAGCCCTATTTTACCACAGTTAGAAGGTAAAATACAACAAAAAACAAGATAGTGAATAAGCCTCTATCTTGTATAAAAGTAACAAAGTGCCCAGGCTTTCACCTGGGCACTAAACTCGTCGAAACTATTAATAAATGTACGATATATTAGTCTGTTATCGATATGATCTCGCTCTCGCCTTCTGGTCTTGAAACCTTCTTAGGTATAACAAGTGTTAGAACACCATTTGCATACTGAGCAGTAATGTCTTCCTTAGTGAGATCCTTGCCAACATAGAAGCTTCTCTCTACCTTACCGTGGAATCTCTCGCGGCATAGATACTTTGGTTCAGCCTTTTGCTCTGCAGCTTCTGTCTCTTCGGTAGCATCTGCAGTAGTATCTTTCTTCTCTACATGCTCTGCACTTACTATAAGATAGCCATTTTTAAGCTCTGCTTTGATATCTGCCTTATCGTATCCAGGGAACTCCATCTCGAGCTCATACTTGTCATCGTACTCCTTAATATCGGTAGTACATCTCTTCTTGTCGAGCATCTCATTTCTAAGTCTCTTACCATAATCAACTGGGAAGTTAAGAACCTCATCAAACAGATCACTCGCAAAATCGCCATTAAATAAACTTGGATAATACATAAATCATTCCTCCTTCTTAGTCATACAGAAGGTCGCTTTATTCCAGGAGGGCTTTCTGTATGGTCTTTACTTTCTTGATGATTATGTTATATCACTATTATTAGCACTCGTCAATAGTGAGTGCTAATAATAATTGTGAAGATTGTGTGAACTGTTATTTTTCCCAGTAAATTTATCAATAAATACTTCTTTAAGCTTTATAGGAACCGACTCCTTAAGTGCGATTATTATATCCTCCATCTCTATATCTTCTGAATCCAGCCAATGAAGTACGAGATTTGAAAAACCAGCAACATACATCTCTATAATAAGCTTATAATTTAGTGGTATTTCGTCCTCTTCTAACTCTTTACTTACTTCCTTCTCAATGCAGGAACAAAAGTATAGCGATGATTCTTTAACGTAAGAATTCTGCCCCTTCACATTCGTAGCGGCATTTATAATGTATCTTGCATTTTCTTTATAATTTGAGAGATAACCACGAAGAAATCCTTCAAAATCTATTTTATGACTTAGCAGTTCATCAAGGAGTCTATCCAATCTTTTTCTATATGCCCACTGTATTAGTTCATACTTATCAGGGAAATAATTATAAAATGTCTGTGTAGTAACTCCAGCAGTTTCTGAAATCTGTCTTACAGTAATTTTATCTATAGGCGAATTTTGAGCTAATTTTCTTAGTGATGCCAGAAGCCTATCTCTCATTTCATCATTTTTCATATAGTGCCTTTCTTCTGTAACTGCTTCTTTGCAGGTACATTTAAATACTACGTCAGGCCTTTACATATCAAGTATATGTGAAGCCAGCTGGAAATATATTATCAGCGATATCGCATCTACTATGGTTGTGATAAATGGACTCGCCATAACTGCCGGATCAAAGCCCACCCTCTTCGCTAGTATAGGAAGCGAACAGCCTACAAACTTTGCTACAGATACAGTTAGTAGCAAAGTGAAACAAACTACTAGAGCTATAACCACCGTAACCTTATCGAAGAATATAAGCTTCACAAAGTTTGCTACAGCAAGAGTGGAGCCGCACAGCAGTGCAACCAGAAGTTCCTTGCCCTGTATCCTGAAGATATCGCCAAACTCGATTTCATCAAGTGACAGACCACGAATTATAGAAACCGAAGCTTGGGAGCCCGCATTTCCGCCTGTATCCATCAGCATAGGAATATAAGCTGTCAGAATTACATACTTTCCGAGTGCACTTTCATACTTTGTGATGATAGCGCCTGTAAATGTTGCTGATATCATGAGAAGCAGCAGCCATGGTATACGTTTCTTGTAAGTTTCAAAGAAGCCTGTACTGATATATGGCTTATCAGTAGGAGTGATGGCCGCCATCATTTCGATATCCTCAGTATTCTCTTCCTGAATGACATCGATAGCATCATCGACGGTTACGATACCAACAAGACGATGCTCCTGATCCACTATCGGAATAGCAGTAAGATTATACTTAGCCATATCCTTAGCAACTTCCTCCTGGTCGTCCAAGGTCCTGGCAGAGATAACATTTGTCTCCATAATATCGCCGATCAGAGTTTCCTTCGACACCAGGAACATATCCTTCAGGCTGACAGTTCCCTCAAGTTTTCTGGAAGGACTTACTACGTAACAGGTGTAGATATCCTCCTTCTCATCGGCTGTTCTTCTGATTCTCTCAAATGCGTCTGCCACCGTCATATTGCTTCGAAGGCTCATATACTCGGTGGTCATAACGCTGCCCGCACTATCCTCAGGATATTTTAATAGTTCATTTATCTCTGTTCTTGTCTCAGGATTTGCATGACGGAGTATCTTGTTTACTACGACTGCAGGCATTTCCTCTATCATATCAACGGCATCATCGATGTACATCTCATCGAGAACTTCTCGAATCTCTCGGTCATTGAAGGCTCTGATCAGAGTCTCCTGCTCTTCATGCTCCATTTCCGAGAACACATCAGCCGCGTCCTCCTTCGGAAGCAGTCTATATAAAAGCAGAAGCTTCTCATCAGGAACTTCACCCAGAAGCTGTGCAACATCGATAGGATTCGCCTCTCTAAGGAGCTCTCTAAGCTCCGCAAAACGTCTCCCATCAAGGAGTTCCATGACTGATTCTAGTTCTATGATCTTCTCATCCATAATAAAACCTCCATAACGTTAATTCCATGCCCTACCAGCTAATTTTCTGGAATACTTCTTAATTTACAGGCATAAAAAGTGGCAGTACGGCTATTAGGCCACACTACCAGAACATACTAAGCCACGCGCCCTCTAGCGCTATGAAGATATTAAAATGAGTCAGCAGTTACGTCGGACGTGCTAAGTGACTCATTTTATCACGGTGACGACTATATGGCATGATATGTTCTTCGTAATTCATGATATAAATGCACAAGTGATAATCTATATCCTGTTTCGCATCATGTTCCATTAACCGTCACCTCCTTTATTATGGATTTTTATTTATCAATGACTCTCCGTCATAATGACTCTTTTACCAAGTACGGTCGATTTCTTCGACCTTGATAAGATTTGTATTTCCACTGGTACCATTTACCATACCACCAGTTATTACCACGTTATCGCCCTTCTCAAGTCCAAGAGCTGATTTTGCCTCCTGAACGGAATTAGCAAACATTTCTTCCATGCTGTCATACATTCCGCACATTACAGGAGTAAGTCCCCATGAAAGATTCAGCTTACGCCATACCTTTGCAGAGGTTGTCATACCTATGATATCGACTGGACATCTAAAACGGCTTACCATTCGTGCCGTTCTTCCACTAAGTGAATTGACTATGATACATTTTGCATCCACATCGATAGCCATGGTACATACTGAATGTGATACCGCATCGAGAGTACTTCGTACTTCGAAATCAGCATTATGGAATCTCTTCTTGTAATTAATCTTAGTCTCTGTAAACTCTACTGTCTGAACCATAGCTCTAAGCGCTTCAACCGGATACTTTCCTGAAGCAGTCTCACCTGAGAGCATTACTGCAGACGTACCATCATAGACAGCATTTGCAACGTCAGATATCTCAGCACGAGTAGGTCGAGGATTCTTAATCATAGACTCCAGCATCTCTGTAGCTGTGATAACTCGAACGCCAAGCATACGACATTTAGAGATAAGATACTTCTGAACTGAAGGAACTTCCATGCCCGGAATCTCAACACCGAGATCACCACGAGCAATCATGATTCCGTCAGAATATTTACATATCTCTTCGACATGTTCAACACCTGAACGATTCTCTATCTTTGCGATGATTTCAACATCCTTACCACCATTCTGATCAAGGAACTCTCTCATCTCCTGAACATCCTTCTCAGTAGATACAAATGAAGCTGCCACATAGTCAGCACCATTCTGAATACCAAAGAGAAGATCACTCTTATCTTGTTCACTAAGGAAAGGCTGATCAAGCACCTTGTTAGGGAAGTTCATTGACTTCTTATCAGACAGAACTCCGCCTGCGATACATTTGCAGATAGCGTCGCTGCCAGACAGCTCAGTTACCTCAAAGATAACGAGTCCGTTGTTAACAAGGATTCTATCTCCAACCTCAAGGTTATCTATCAGGTTCTTATAGCTGACAGATACCTTCTCCTGATTACCAACCACATCGTCAGTTGTGAAGGTAAATGTATCTCCATCCTTTAGTTCTATAGAATGATTCTCAAAAGTTCCTATTCTATATTCAGGTCCTTTTGTATCAAGCATTATAGCAATAGGTTGACGAAGCTCGCCTCTAACCTTCTTGACGAGATCGAACTTTCTCTTCTGTTCCTCATAAGTTCCATGAGAGAAGTTCATTCTGGCAACAGCCATACCTTCTTCAATCAGCCTACGAATTGTTTCTTCATTATCACTTGCTGGTCCTATAGTACATATAACCTTTGTTTTTCTCATATTGAATATCTCCTACCCTAAATAGCTAATCCAAACAGGCCATAGATATGAAAACTATAACACTTTTAGGGAGTCAAGGCAAGAAGGACCGGTCAAGAAAAGCAACAAAATCAAGTCAAAATGAAACAAAAAATGACCAATTGAGACATACTCTCAATTGGTCATTTAATTGGTTATATGATTAGTTATTTAACTACTCATCGTGACATGCTTAGAAACCGTGGCTAGCACCGCCGCCTCCGCCGCCGCCTCCGCCACCGCCTCCACCACCGCCGCCTCCGCCGCCGGAGGATGATGAACTAGGTGGATCGTATCTCCTAGTCTGGTGTGTGAATGCTCTGTTATAGCCTTCTAAATTCTGCTTCATCTGTATTGCTGCTAGAAGCTCTTTCTCAGAAGCCTTTGGAATAATAGAAAATGCCTTCACTATTCCGAATGCAAAAAGCATACCAAGCATGAGAGCGAGCAGAATATTTGAAGCAAGCTTCATAGGTGCCGCAACCTTGGCCCCCTGGAGCATAGCCGTTTCTTCCTTAAAAACTTCGCTGGCGCATCCATAATAATCGCCCTTTGAAGCAAGTCTATAAACATTTGATACTATAGTCGAAGCTTTACCTCTGGTAATGGTTCTATATATCGCACCATCACTATATACGGAAAGTTCACGATTAGCCATATCTATTATGAACACAGTTCCATTTGGGGAACTACCGAAGCGTTCCTCAAGCCTACGCTGTCCCTCATAGATAGTAGTGCCCTTATTCTTATCTATCGTATAGAACATTACATTTCCGTAGTCAGTTATAGGCTGCATATCTTCGAAAAGACTTTTCTTCTCACCTTCAGTAAGAAGTCCTGCTTCATCTATGATAACCGCTTCATAAGACGTGGACTTATTTACATAGCCAGTCTCTTCTGTATTGGTATCAGCCCCTGCAAAGGACGAAAAAGATGGAGCAATAAATGATACTGCAACCATAAAAACTGTAACAAGGATTGCCACAATTCTAGTAAGCATCTTAAAATCTTTAACTCTACTATGCACGGTCATCACCTCCTTGATACATCTCAAACTGAGGTAATGGTCTCGTAGCGAGAAGATTATAATTTCCGATAATACCTATGATATTCAGCAGCACACCCACCATAGCTATGATAGAAATGATATAGTAAAGCGTATCATTTATCGAATTGGTAGCTGTTATAATAGTTATCAGAAGTATACTAACTGTAGACCAGACAGAGGCCGGCATAAGCTTCTTTGTCTTCATCTGAGAAAGATTCTTCCAGGATGATATGGTGCTAATAACTGAAACGATAAGGAATATTAACGCTATAAGCGCTCCTGCAAGTCCCAGATTACCCGTATCAAGAATCTCTCCTAGCGACGCAAAGAAGAAGGAGCCTCCTCCCATAAATATAAAGATACCAACAATCAGCCATACAAAGCATCCAGCAGAATCCTTCTTAGCCTTCTTCTGTTTTGCCTTCTCACGCTTAGCGCGGGCTAGATCATTTTTAGTCACAACATACGCATCTGTTCCTGAGCCCTGAACTCCATCGAACGTAGCACCTGCCTGAGCCTGTACTCTTGCACGTTTCTTCTCTTCAACACGTTTTTCTTTGTCGAGCATTCCCATGTCATCATCATAGTTCTCGAGAGAGATGATTTTCTTCATCTCAGAACCATATAGAAGAACGCTGATCATACCAATCAGGGCAACAACTAGAACAAGTATCTTAGGAGTAATGGTGAAGAACATCTGGAATACTGCAAAAAGAACTGCAGCAATCGCCAGAGCACACACCAGATACTTAGGAATACTCATCGGTACATCCGCTGAAACCTTACCAGTCTGACCATTAACCGTTGCGTAAGCCACACGATCTCTCGTACGGTACGACATGAACCACACCGGGAACATAGCAGAACGAGTTACATTTACATTTGTATGAAAACCTTCCTTCACCTTTTCCTTCGGTGTATCAAAGCTATGCTTCGACATAGGACTGCTCTTTCTCAAATAGTTATATGTACTCTCACGCGCCAGGTCGATGGCTGTATTCTTATATACCTCGGAACCAACGTCTGCTATATCAGCATAATAACCCGAAAGAAATGATGGGCTGAACTTCGTTATATCCTTAACATTATAAGGAGCTATATCACTGCTTATATCATCCGCAAAAGATGACGATGCATCATAAGACACGCCGTTATAGTAGCAATCCAGCTTACCACGCATCATGTAGTGATCTGTAATGATATAATCACCGCTTCGATGAGAGTCGGAACATGCTACATTTATATCGCCCCTCTGCGACATATCATATAACCAGTAAGGCATATAGATTCCTCTAAATGAATCTGCCTTTCCTGCCGCTCTATATGCATTAGGTGCAAAGATTGCTCTCTTTACGAACTTCTCGAATGCATTAGTACAATCTTTCTTAGTCTTTTTAAATGGAATAATAAGTTGTGGTCTCTTCTCCTTGGATATCCTGCTCTCCAGGACATTTGATGAACCGCAATAACTACAAAAGCCCGCAGCAGTTTCATCGGTAGAGGTTATCTCACCACCACACTGTGGGCATCTAAATATAGTTACATCGTAGTCCGTACTCTCTTCAGCACCACTAGCTTCAAATGCATATGGATCAAAGAGAGAGGAACAGGAGTCGCACTTCATCTGTTGAGATGCAACATCAAACTTAAGGAGTCCTCCACAATTCGGACATTGAATCATACTTTAACTCCTTATTTACCTGTCTTCTTATCAAGAAGATCCTTTGCTACATCGATGGCCTTGTCCTTTGCCTTATCAATATCCTTCTCTGTGATGCCTGCCTTCTTTGCTGCATCCTCTGCTTTCTTTGCAAGATCCCCAGCCTTATCAGCTACATTTTTAAGATCATCTAAACCTGCCATAATACTTACCTCCCTAAACTAATTTCTAAAAAATATGCCGAAGGGCTTTTCAACCCTTCGACATAAAATTATATCACAGCGTTACTTTTTCTGCCACATTATAAGTGTTATGAACACTTCGAATCCCTCTTCTTTTTCAATATAAAGAGAACACCTGCAAATGATGCAAACATGAGCATAAGTATTAGAATCATATTCATGGCATCGCCTGTAGGAATATGTCTTGAAGTATCCATCGAAGCCTTATCATCAACCACTGTTATCTGATCAGCCTTTGCACCTTCTACATAAAGCTGTCCATTCTTATCCAGTCTAAAGTTTACATTTGCAGCTGTCTGATATCCTTCAGGAGCCTTTGTCTCAACCAGGATATAATCAGTCTCAAGAGCAAGACCGTATATCTGATTCAGATTGCCATTTGATGTGAAGCTTGTAACAACCTTACCATCCTTAGTTGTTATATTAAACTCTGCACCAGCAAGACCCGCTCCATCTCTATTAGTCTTCTTAACCTTTAACTCTGATGAATCATTTATAAATGAAGCTATATCCGCTGCAACACCCTTCTTCTCGTACTTAACATTTGCAGCAAGAGTACCGTCGCCATTATCTGTAACTTCAACTGTAGCCTTAACCGGACTCGCATCATAGATAAGTCCTGAGACAGGATTTGCCGAAGACTCACTTATGATATATGTATGCGTACCAACATCACTAAGATCATACTTGATAGAAGTAAAGTCTATACCGCCTTCTTTGTTATTCTTTCCAGTTGCCACGTCCTTACTATCAGCTGCGACATTTCCGTCACTGCCAGCTTCCTTCACAGTAAAGCTAAACATTCCGTCCTTAAGAGCAAGACCACTTATATTCTTATCAAGGTTACTTACAGTCTTAGTACCCTTAAATGTAACTTCTCCAGAAGCATTATATAAGTTAGTAAACTTAATCTCCTCAGCATCAGTTAGTAGCTTATCGATACTAAGTGTACCATCCTGATTATCACTTACAGTCACCTTAATCTCATATACAGTATTATCATAAGTGATACCAGGAACCTTGCCTGTTACTTCCTTAACTCTGTAAGTATGTTCACCCAGATCATCAAGATTATAGTTAAGCTTAGAGAAACTTATCTTCTCATTTAAACCTGAGATCACCTTCTCAATAACAGTTTCGGTCTTCTCACCATTTGCACCGCTCGTAACCTCTGAAAGCTCGAACTCAAACTTATAATCTCCGTTCTTCTGCTTTGCTTCAAGGCCGTTATAGACATTTCCCTTTGCACCCACGGTCTGCTTAGTAAGACTGATATCAGTACTTCCTGAAGCCGCATAGAGATTTATGAAACTTGCATCCGTACCCTCACCAGAAAGGGCCGCCTTAAGAGTACCGTCTTCGTTATCTGTAACTTCTACAACTACCTTGCAGGACTGTTCAGGATATGTAACGCCCTTATATGTATAAGAGCCATCCCCATTATCTACAGCGCCTGTAGGTATATCTTCAGTAATCTTATAGTAATGCTTTCCAACATCACTTGATTTACTATCTACCTTATAGCTTATAGTATCAAATGCTATAGTGCCATCCGCCTTGCTTGAGCCTGTATAAATCGCACTTCCAAGCTTAGTATTATAGGTATCATCTGTATACTCAACTACAGAATACTTAAACTCATCATCCTTCATATCGCGGGAGTTTGTCGTATCCTTACCGTTCAGAGTCTTATTACCTCTTAATGTAATCTCACCAGCAGCTGCATAAGTATTATTAAACTCAAAATAGCTTGGAGCACTCGTAATATCTTTGCCGTTATCATCAACTATATCTGTCTTAAGGCTTCCGTTACCTGCATCAGTAACCTCTACTCTAAAGTCATATTCTGTATTATCGTAAGTTACTCCATCCTTCTTCAGCTTTCCATCAGATGTAGATACCACAGCACCACTAGGCTGATTCTCGGACATCTTGTAGTAATGCGTGCCCACATCATCTATGTCGTACCTGATACTGCCAAATGGAATCACCTGAGGCACTGCATTTGAAGCAGCCGCACTTCTAGCTGAATATTCGATATCCTTTCCTGCGCTGTCCTGCTTTCTAGTTGAGTAAGAAGCATCTGTATATTCGGCGATAGTAAATCCAAACTCGCCTCTCTTTGTATCACGTCCAGTAAGTGTCTTAGTTAAACTAATATCCACTGTACCTTCAGCATAATACTTATTCGTAAAGCTAAATGTCGATGCAAAGTTTGCTTCCGATACAACCTCAGTCTTACCATCATCATTTATCTTATAAACCTTAGGAATAACTTTACCCTGCTTATCATCTGTTGCTATAACAACCAGCTTAAATCTAGTATCATCATAGATAATGTTATCCTTCATCTTTACAGTAGTTCCATCCAGGAGGGTCTTCGTCTCGGCATCAGTTGGGATAACTTCTTCTATAATGTAGTAATGATTTCTTACTTCATCAATGATCACACTGCCCGAATTATGGTCTGTTACTATAGCATAATCTAAGGCAGAGAACTTCATCTCAGAAGAGGCACCAGCACTTAGCTGAGTTGATCTACAAGTAGAAAGAGGAGCTGGCATATCAGGTCTGACAGTTGTAAATGTATCATCCGTATACTCAGTAAGATTAAACTCAAACTGTCCAGCACTCACATCTTTACCAAGCATAGTTTTACTAATACCTAGTTCAAGATGACCATCTGCATCATAGTAATTTACAAAGTCAGGTTTTACACCATCGCCCGCTAAACCGCCTCTCATATCAGTACTTGAGTAAACTGGTTCATCAGCTACTATTCTTTCTTCGCCAGAAGTAGCATCCACTTCCTTATGCAAATGAACCTTCACATATACTGCCGTCTTATCATCGTAGCTAACGCCTGGATTAGTTCCCTTATTCTCGACTATCTTATAATACTTATCGACCGCAGTCTCAGTTCCAAGATCATCCAGTGAATAAGTGATTCTTCCAAAATCTACCTTTCCAGTAGCATCATTTTTAATACCAGTTTTAATCTGCTTTGAGTAGCTATCACCCTGCACAGTATAAAGCGCAAAGTCAAACTCACCTGCTTCCAGCTTTCTACCAATGAGTGTCTTATTCGCTGTCATATTAACTTCTGCATATGACGTATAATAAACATTCTTCAGTGCAACAGTTCTGTTATCAGAATCAGCTCCGCTCCACTTGCTGTTAGCATTATATTCATTTGCATCTGTTAGCTTATAAGCATATCCGGCGATATCCGCATTTGACTCAACAACTGCTATATCTTTCAATGTATCTATACCAGTAATTCTGAATCCACCTACAATATCTGTACCATCTTCAAATGTTGTGAAGAACTGCATTCCCTCATCTGCAAGGGAGTCACTTACAAACTTTCCTGTCGCAGCGTCATAGTGAGCAGTAGCCCACACACGTCCAGTATGATTATTATCTGTACGTAATGTAACCGTGAAGCCATCTGGAATATTCAGTGCAGTTCCATCCTTAAGTAAAGCTTCCTTCGTTACAATAAGTGAAGTCTTACGTCTATTTAAAAATGTTACGACATCCGCACTTCCTTGTTCCACAGTACCAGTTGTCCAGCTTGAATAACCAACTTTTCTATCTAAACCAACATTATCAGTAACAGTAAGTGAAACATTATAATCTTTTTCTGCCGACTCACTTACTCTATACTTTGTTCCAGTCGGAAGATTATATATCTCAATTCTTTCGCCTGATTTCAGCTTTACTGATCCACCACTAACAATTGTAAGTGGGAGTACATCCGCAGTTCCATCTGCGTAGAACTTGCGATACTCATAAGAGCCTGTAAGAGTCTTTCCATCAGCATCAGTAAGATTTATAAAGAACTCAAAATCCACATTCTTATATATGTCAGACTTAGACTCAACTGTCTTTGCTATAACAAGCTTATTACTGTCTGATATATTTGTGAAATGAACCTTACTCAAAATGCCCTTCGAATCAACCGCCATTTTATCTGAAGCATCATCTATGTTGACTGCACTTGTTACTTGTCCAGCTTCAAATGTAACCTTATATGTATTTGTGTTCTGAATATAGTTCTGAACTGTCGCTGTCTCTTTAAGATAGATAGCTCCGTCTCCAGCAGCATCCAGAACTGTAATATCTACAAAGTCTGCTATACCATTTGTATCCGTCGTCTCTTTACCAATCTCTGTAGTGCACTGCTCATCTGAATATATAGTAAACTCAACGCCTGGTATAATATCTCCTGTTCCCTTGTCAGTCTTCTCTACACTAAAGCCAAGCTTTCTGTTACCAAAAAGAAGTGTTGGAAGAGTATCTTCCTCTATCTCATTCTCACTTTTACCCGTCAGAAGAGTTGCTATAGAATAATTTGTCACTCCATATGGAGGATTACTGTGAGTCTGACCATCCTGTGATACATAGTAGTAAAGAGGTTCATTATTTACTGAATATCCAGGATCTGTACTTCTTTCAACAAGCTTATACCAAGTGTCCTTCTCAATAAGCTGATGAGGCTTATTATCAGGAATCTTATTTGTAATAACAACCTTACCATTTGTTGTCTCAATCGGATAATCTGATGAATATATCTTGTCAGCGCCAGTTGTCAGACATTTCCAACCATTATCGTACTTATAGATGTCAAATGAAGCATTTACCTTCTTAGTTATATCATCCATATCATACTTCTGAATACGGATCATATAGTTGGACGCATCTGAACTCTCATGACTATTCAGGATGCTGACACGATCATTTAACTCATCCTTCTTAACTGTTGTACCTAATATCTCTGCTTTATTTCTGAGATAAGTTTCTCCGTCCTTAGCAAGATGAGTTACATTTACCTTATACTCAATCTTGTAGGTTGCGGTATCGCTCTTCTTAGCGAGCTTTACATCCAGAATCTTATTCTGTGCATTGTATGAACTCTGACAAGAGCTTGTGATATCAGTAGATACTCCACCCTCAATCTGACTTACCTTTACAGACCTCAGTATAAGATCCATATTGCTGCCCATAGTATCTCTGACAGTAAATGTATCTCCTACTGGAAGCGCTGCAAGCTCCTTAGCATTAGTAGATTCAGGATTCACAAGGATATAGTAATTAGCTGTAAAGTTATTACTCTCTGAAGGAAGATTATCCTTGTCGAGATACTTATCCAGCGCCTTATCAATAGTATATTCTACCTCTGCCTGATCAATCAGCTTAGTAGTGAACTCATTGGCGTTAGCAGTAGGTATACGTTCACTTAGTACTACAGAATTACTTAGGGTTACATCTGTTGAAACTGAATTTTTACTAAAGTCAGCATCGTATGTAAGCTCTAGCTGTGCCAACATCCCCTGTGCATCCTGGAACATTTCATCACGATTATCAAATGTAATAGTGAGCTTATTAGAATGTGTATCGGAGGAAGTTGCCTCAATTTTCACATAGTTTTTGTATGCATCTACAACTTTACCATTCTGTATAATGGTCGCTCCGCTTTGTACTCCCTGAGGGAACTTAAGATTAATATTCGTATATAGAACACCCGGAACATTCATTGCGTCCTGGATTGTGTATACATTTTTACTTGCACTCAGTTGCTTGTGCTTATTGAGATACGACTTATATCCTACAGTTCCAGTAGTCTTATTGTATTCACTAGTCATATCCTTAACGATACAGTCCTTGGCATCTCCAGAACCAAGCCAGTATGAAGACTGAAGTTCTCCTAGATAGCCTTCAGCTGATCCGCCCTGCATAAGTGCTCGGCCAAGAATATTACCCTCACTATCTCTCTTTACATAGCTATGATATGCCTTTGCAGTATTTGTAAGTGTAACAACCTCCTGACCAGTACTCTGTAATATATCAGGAAGTCTCTTAACCAGAAGTGGATTCACCTGAGTAGTATATTTAATCTGTACGGTGTAGCCTTCACTCTCAGTTCCCGGAAAATCTCCAAGGTATATAGAATATGTACTGATTGTTCCTGTGTCACCCTTCTTGACCTTACTAACCCAATCCGTTCCATCTGTCTCTACAACAAACTGACCAGCAGCAAGATCCTTGCCATGATAGTAGGTTCCCCTTGCTACAATCGTTGCATTAAATGCGTCAGAGCCCCACTTCGAGAGGTAATCTATCCACTCTGAATCAGGTCTTTCGTAAAATATTCCGTTATGATAAGTACTAGTTTCGGTCTCTGAATATCCATTCCAATATCCGTTATTCAGTCCAGCCTTAGCTCTATTCACAATCGCTTTTACGTCATCTCTATCAGACTCTGTAGAGAACTTGAATACTCCGCTATTAATGGAATCAACATCAGGACCAGCAAGTCCCTTCAGCCAATCAGAATAGACAATCTTGTTATCTCCATCGCCAACAACGTATGTTGGTAAATCATCTATAAGCATAACATCTTCCCAGCCACGTGAATTAGCTGGCACAGATGCATTTATAGTCCAATCTATATAGAAGTTTCCATCTTCTCCAAGATATACGCCTTCGTTATACTTGTTAATATCTATCTGTCTCTTTTTTAGATTGTAATCTCCCGGATAGCCTATCGCTCCAAAGATAACAGGATCCATTTCCTGATACCTAAGAGAAGCGCTATTCGAAAATGATGATACTCCCAGTCCAGATAATGTATGGTAGTGAAGCTTAAATGTAGCAACATTTCTTTCACCTGTCACAGGATCTTTTGGATCTTCTGGAGTAAGCCATATAAACTCATGACAATCTGCATCTGTAAAGAGATAATCTGAATAATCCCCTGAGAATGAAGACCTAGCTGCAGTAATAGCATTTTGAAGACTTGTTCTTACATCAGCAAGACTCGCATCACTCTTAAGTCTTTCTAGAGCATTCAGCGGATCCTTAACATTTATCTTTGTAAGGAAATTATTATAAGTAGAAGAATCCAGTGTAATCCATGTAAGTTGCTTCTCAGTTACAGTATTTGCCTTTACTGTTATAGTTACCTTTGGCGCTTCATTTGCCAGATTCTTTGTATCGTAGGTTACATTTGTGTACTTAATATTTGTAGTATCATAAAATGAATTACTTATTACATCGCGAATAAGTGCTCCAGCCATGGTGTACTCTCTGAGCGTATTAATCTCGACGTCATAATCCATAGCGATATATTCCGTATTATCGACATCAGTAATCTTTACTAGATCATCATTTTTAGCATCCTTTAAAAGCCACTCTTTCTTATATATGACCTTATCGGTTACTTCAGATGTGATCCATGGATTTTCTACCTCTTGAGTAGTCTGATTAGTTACAGGGTGCGAAGCAGATGCTTTATTCTCGAGAGAATCGTCCTCTCCATTTGCATCCATAAGACGCTTCACCTCGCGAGGTATGTAGGTTGTATATTCCACAACTACTTTTCCGCCCTTAGGTACTGTAAGTCCACTTAGTTCAAGTGTAGTAAGCTTCCCCTTCTCACCAGCATCAGTTGTCACCGCCTCTGAAGCAGAAAGATATGTAGGGTCGCCAACTATTGTTCCATCTGCCGCATAAGAAGTTATCTTATATGCATATTTATTTCCATTTCCATCATCTATAGCAGAAGGATCAACCACCATGTGCTGAGATGTCATTTCATCCTTAAAGCTGACATTCTTTACATCATTTAGATCGTCCTTTGCCTTAATAGATACAGTAAATCTATTTCTTGTTATTCCATCCTCATCACGTCTTGCGTGTGTCTGTTCCTTTGTTATGATGAGTGATGTTCTGTTGATAAAATACTTGTCTGTTCTGTCGCTCCAAGCAACGTCGATTGCATCCCTGTCCTCAGTATCAGACCAAGACGCACTAAGATCAAAGTAAGTTGTTACATCATCATAAAATCCAGGAAATGTTACATACATAACATCTCCATCAGTGGATGACTTAATAAAGTACTGTCCTATCTGGACATTTCTGGAATTATAAAGTGGAATCTGATTATCACTGTCTCCCTTATCTCCTATAGAGATATGTTCAGGAAGAACAAAGTAGTAATGAAGACCATCTGTAGAATCGGTAATGTTCTTAGACATATCACTTAACTTAAGGTTAAATGATAACTCAAGCTTGAAACCTGTTGTAGGCTCGATAGTATCACCTGTAAGTATCTCTTTTCCATCTACAGAAAGAACATGTGTTGTTATATATGGAGTATAGTCAGAAAAACCAGAATCTATAGAAGGCTGTTTTGCACGGTATAGATTTATAGGAGATGCGGTGAGAATATATGGACTAAACTCATCCGACTCAAAGACAACTCCCTCTTCATCGGAAGCTTTATTCTCGATGAACTCTGGTTCGCCTTCTTCTGGAATATGAAGAACATCGTAACTAGGATTTGTAAACTTATCCTCTATATCAAGACTTCTATAGTCCTTGATATCTATGCTGACTTCAACATCGTCAGATGGTTCGAACTGATTTCCGAAAGAATCATAGAAATTAATATCTACGCCGACAGCATCACGAACAAGTTCCGTGCCATCTTCTGTCTTTCCTGCAGCTTCCTTTGCCATCTTGAGAGCATCATTATCATCCAGCTTAGTTACCTCAATATAGGTTCCTTCTGGAAGAACGCTGTTCACATCATTTACGGATACTTCAATTCCGTCTACATTCGTTGATAGACCTTTCTCAGATTCTTCTGAATCTGTGCTGGATGCATCCGCAGGAGTTGCCTCCGTACTTAAAGTACTCACTGACTTCCCTTCCGCATATGTCGGAAATGATAAGCCACTTGTTTCAGATAATATTAGCGCCATACTAATAATAAATGAAATCAGTCTTTTTGCTTTTTTCATAATTGCTTTTTCCCCATTCTACTTTTATTTTTCCTTCCAAATAATATGAATAATTCCCACACAATAAATTAAATTAACATTAAACCCCCGACTATTGTGCCCATTTTTTGTTATATTTTGACCGTTTTTTGTCAAATCACTAACTATCGTTACTTATGCATGTATTTTTTCAATCTTTTAATATATTTCACTTATTTGAGCAGTTCTGCAAGTTTCTCATATATAAAGTCAACAGAACATGCGCGGACCTCGTTACGTCCGATGTTACCAAACTGCTTTGTATAAGTTGATACCTCTCCGTCGATACAGATTCCAAAGCATACCATACCAACAGGCTTCTCAGCAGTGCCTCCAGTAGGACCTGCAATTCCCGAGATTCCAACTCCAACCTCAGCGCCCATAGCTTCTGCCGCGCCACGCGCCATCTGCCCAGCTACCTCTTCACTTACAACGCCGCATCTCTCGATAGTTTCCTCATCTACACCAACGTACTTCACTTTAGCTTCATTTGCATAAGTCACGAAGCTTACGTCCAGTACCTTCGATGCATCTGGTACATTTACCAGGCGTCCTGCTGCAAGTCCTGCTGTACAGGACTCTGCAAATGTTATATGGAACCCTTTCTTTATAAGAAGCTCCACTACTTTATACTCTATATCTTTTTCCATGTCCGCTCCTGTCAGCCAGCTTATTCTGTAGGGATATTATCCAGCATATCGTCAGTCTGCTCTGACTGTTCTCCCTGCTGTTCTACATTGTCCTTCGCCTTCTCCTTAAGCCTGTTACCAAGCTCAACTTCACGCTCCAGAACATCATTATTCTCATCGCTCACATCAGAACCTGTTCCGCCGCAAGCTGTAACTGTGCCAAGAGACAGAACAAGCATAGCTGCTATAATCATCTTCTTAAACTTCTTAACCATATTAACCTCTCTTTTAAAAACAACCTTTAGAGTTCTAGTACGAATATACAACAATACGGCAGTAATCACAAGGGGCGGAAAAGTTCTTTCGTTGTACCCCTCTTATGTGTTAAAATGAGTCTTGTTATAATTTTAATTATTCATATGCGACGCGGCGTGTATTTAGGGAGGTTATTATGGGAGAAATACTTTTTAGAGAAAGAAAAAGAAACTGGTGCGGACTGCCATGGTCCTTCACCGTATATAGCTTCGACGATGAGCGACTCTTCATCGAGAAGGGTATACTTTCAAAGCAGGAAGACGAGGTAAGACTCTACCGTATTCTTGATATCTCACTGACTCGTTCCTTCGGACAGCGTATCTTCAAGATGGGAACAATCAAGGTCGATAGTTCAGATAAGACCATGAAATGCTTCGAACTGAAGAATATCAAGAATGCTAAGGAAGTTAAGGAGCAACTCTCTCAGCTCGTTGAGGAAGAGAGACAGCGTAAACGTATCTCCGGCCGTGAGTTCATGACAGATCATGATCACGATGGATTCGCAGATGACTTTGACGATGATTATCATCATTAGTAACGCTGCTTTAATAGATTTTCGATAATATGACATTTGTCACTTAAGAGTTGTGACAGTGTTCACTACAAGAAAAAATATGATTTGATAGAATGGTGTCAGTAGGTGAGAAACCTATGACACCATTTTTGTATATAAAAACTTTTAATATCAAACAATGAAAGGGAAAGATATGAGCGAAACAGTTGTAAAGATTAGTAATCTGGTAAAGAGATATAAAGAGCTGATTGCTCTGGATAACTTCAGTCTCGAGATTAAGAAAGGCGAGATATTCGGACTGCTCGGTCCTAACGGTTCTGGTAAGACAACTACCATCAACTGCCTCCTGTCTCTTCTAAAATATGATAAGGGAGAGGTTCAGCTCTTCGGCGAGAAAATGGGACCTAACAGAAGAGATTTGAAAAAGAGGATCGGCGTTGTATGTCAGAACGTAGCTGTCTTCGATGAGCTTACAGTATACGAAAATATCGATTACTTCTGCGGACTATACATAAGAGATAAGAAAACTAGACGCCAGTACGTAGAGGACGCAATTAAGTTCGTTGATCTAAACGACTTTAGAAAGTTCTATCCTAAGAAGCTGTCAGGTGGTCTTCTAAGACGTCTCAACATCGCCTGCGGAATCGCTCATAAGCCTGATCTGATAATCCTGGATGAGCCAACAGTCGCAGTTGATCCTCAGTCGAGAAACAAAATCCTCGAAGGAGTAATCGAGCTCAACAAGAACGGTGCAACTATCATTTACACCTCCCATTACATGGAAGAGATTGAACAGATATGTTCAAAAATCCTCATTATGGATAAGGGTAAGGAGGTTGCATCCGGAACCAGCGAAGAACTTAAGGGCAAGATCAAGAATACAGAAAATGTAATCGTCGATATCAGAAAACTTCCTGCTGAGCATATCGAAGCTATTAAGAAACTTAACCATGTATACGATGTTCAGTACATGAGCGATAAGCTCACCATCAAATGTAACGGTGGCAAGCATAACATTACTCACGTTATAGAGTATCTCTCAGAGAACAATGTGAACTACGAACGAATCTACTCTGAGCTGCCTACACTAAATGATGTGTTCCTGGAAATAACAGGAAAAGAACTTCGCGACAAAGATTGATGAGGATAAAAATATGTTTGGAAGAATATGTATAGCCGAGCTCAAGAAGCTCATAAGATCAAAAACATATATGATTTGGACATTTGCATTTCCACTTGTACTTGGAACACTCTTCTACTTCGCATTCAGCACAATATATAGTTCTCAGAAGAGTGAGACCATACCAGTTGTAATCGAAGTTACAGATGGTGCGATAAATGAATATAAAACCTTGGAAGCCTTTTCAAATCTGGATAAAGATAAAATCTCTGAGGACTTCGAAGATTACTATACCGAAAAGGCCACAGCCGAGGCTATGGGCGAGACATTTAACAAGGAAGAGCCTTTATCAGAGGAAGTCGTAGATAACATAGAAGCCGTTAAGAGCTACGAGGATATGAAGGATTATAATCTAGACCTTTTCCCTTATGAATATCTCAAATGTGATAAATCACAGGTTGATAACATAAGCGCATCTGATCTCCCCTTCATCAAAGTCATCGAAGACTTAAAATATGACGAAGGAACAAAGATGGTAAAGCAGGTCCAGGTTTCCTCTCACGAAGAAGCAGAGAAGCTTCTCTCAGATGGCGACATCGCCGGTATCATTACTGTAGATTCAATGACAGATATTCATCTTCTGGTAAATGGAAATGGAGTTAAGCACAGCATCCTATCTACTATTATCAGTGAATATAAGCTTGAAGTAGGTAAGGCAATCGACACAATAAATAACGATAATTCTAATCTGGAAAAATCTGACGAGATCATGGACGAAAGCACTGAATCAATAGACTTCATTGAAGCAAAGAAGATGGCCGGTGAGAATAAGGATCCATTCGTTTCATACTTCTATAACCTTATAGCAATGGTTGCTATAATGGGCGCTATGGCTTCCCTCAGTCTTATCGTAAACAGCCAGGCAAACCAGTCAGATACAGGTATCAGAATAGACTGCTCACCAACTGTGAAATTGATTCACGAACTTGCTCAGCTTACTGCTGTCGTAGTCCTTCAGACTGTAATAATACTTTTCACACTCACATACCTTATATACATTTTGAAGATAAACTTTGGTGGTGATATCTCCTACATTTACTTAACAACATTTCTTGCAAGCCTTGTTGGAGACACACTTGGATTTATGATAGCTCATTTCGGTAAGCTATCAGGTGATAAGAAAGAAGCAATCCTCATGGTTATCATGCTGGGAGGCGGATTCTTGTCAGGACTTATGTACGGCGACATGAAAATGATAGTTGAGCAGAAGGCACCTTGGTTTAACCGAATCAATCCTTCAGCCGTTATAACAGATGCATTTTATTCACTAAATGTATTCGGTGTTGGACCAAGATATTATAGAGCAATAATGTACATACTGATCACCAGCGGCATAATGCTTCTTATAGGTTGTCTACTCTCCCGTCGCTCATCATACAAGTCGTTATAATACAATTCTTTAATAGATTGTTATAAATACAGAAAGGAATCGCTATGCAGATATTTAAGACTTTCTTTAAGGTTATGAGACAATATAAGATATCGCTTGCTATATATAGCGCCATTATCATATTCATGCTACTCATGATGACTACTGGGCAGAAACCAGACGAAGAAGTAACCTTAAATAAATATACAATTCTTGTGGTAGATAACGATAATTCAGAAGTATCAAAAGAGCTCGTTAAGTTCCTTGACTCAAAGCATAACCTCAAGGAAGGTACCTATTCGGACGAGCAGATTAAGGATATGCTGTACTATCTCACTATCAGAGAATATATCGAAATACCTGAAGGCTTTGGAGAAAACTTCACAAAGCTCACTGAAGCATCAGATGAGAGTATCGCAGACAGTCTTCTAGAAACAACTTATGATGACTCTATGCCATACGCAATCTTCATAAATATGCAGATAAATCAGTATCTAAACTCTGTTAAGGATTATATGAAGTCCGGAGTATCTCTCACAGATGCATCATCAAAATGTATAGATACTATGGACACTTCAAAGTTTGTTGAAATGCAGAAGAAAGAGGCAGTAACATCAGAAAAGATATATTCTACATTTCAGTATCTTCCATTTGGAATCATGACTATTATCTTCTCAGGTGTACTTCCTGTAGTGATGAGCTTCAACGAATCAGAGAAGAAGAACAGAACCATAATATCCAGTTATAAAATGACAAGTAGAAATATATCGCTTGTACTTGGATGTGCTACTATCGCAGTCCTTGTAACTGTTATCCTAGATATAATAGCTAGCTATAGAAATAATGGTCCTCTCCTCTTTACCACGCCTTGGTATCTTTCCATAGCAAATACATTTATCTATACACTTAGTATCACTATGCTACTATCTATGATAACAAGTCTTCCACTAGGCGTAGCAAAGAAGGGATCAGCAAATCCTAACTCTTATATAACATGTATTCTTGGACTATCATTTTCCTTCTTAGGCGGAACATTTGTAGATCTGAGTCTACTTGGTGATAAAGTCGCTAAAGTCGGACAGTTTACTCCAAACTACTGGTATTCAGTAGGACTTAAACAGATCTGGTACGAAGGCGCTACATTTAACGATGTAGCAGGAAACTTCGGTATGCAGCTGCTCTTCGGACTGGTATGCCTCTCCATCGGACTGGTATTCACAAGATTCTTCGGAGATAACAAAGCATAACCACCCCCTTTAACATAAAAAATGAGTCACTTTTACGTCGGACGTAAAAAGTGACTCATTTTATGTTGGGTTCAGGTTTACTGGAACTGAGCGTAGATTTCGTCCTTTGTCCAGCCGCCTGTTATGTATACATCTGAATTATACTTAAGAGCATTAAAATCTGTCTTAGATACTTCCTGGTAATCACTCTTCTTACCCTTTGAAGAGGAAAGAATCTTGTAGTAGTGATAATCAGCATCATCAGCATGATTCCAATCAGCGCCATACTTCTTATAATCAAACATAGCTGTACATAGATAGTACTCTGTCTGCTTCAGCTCACCATTTTCGAGCTTCCAATAAGTTGTATAGTGAAGAGCACCAGCCATATCAGAATTCTCATTTGATACGATACCTGTCTTTTTTCCGTAATTGTATCCAGAATTACCACCGGCACCATATCCCCAGTTATCCATGATACATTTTGCATTACCGTTGTAGTAAGTATACACAGTTACGAAGTAACCAACCTTTGAACATACAAGTTCAGGAATATCATCATTATCGATATAGATAAGATTATATCTGATCTTTCCATACTTAGTCTCCTTGTTCTTAGATGCAAACTTCTCGATTTCAGCCTTATATGCATCTACCCAGGCACCGCTGTACTTAGTATGATTTGGATCCCAAACACCATTTGAATCAAGATAGTAGCCGTCTACCCACTCGTTAGCTGCCATATAGCCATTATCCTTGAAGTAGTACCAGCTTCCATCAATCTGAAGCCACTGTTTTGTTGGATACCAACCTGAAGAGTCTGTATACCACCAGCCAGTGCTGTTGCTTGCCCACTTGCCACCAGAATATCTAGTATCCCATGAGCCGTCACCATTCAGCCAGTAGCCATCACGGTATCCACCTGCATCCATATAACCATTCGACTTGAAGTAATACCAACTTCCACCAATCTGAAGCCAAGTACTACTTGCGTAACTACCATTTGAATACTCATACCACCAACCATTTGAATCGCTCTTCCAAGTACCTGATGCAGCATTTGCATCAAATGAAGCTGGAGCGATACTTGAGATGAAGATGACCGCAGCAAGTACAACAGCAGTTACAAGTTTCTTCATTTTCTTCATTTACGTTTACCTCCACGTTTTTTATATTTTATCCACTGTATGATATCACAGACTCCTGTATCCATCAATTCACACAGCTGTGATTTCAGTATAGATATACATCTTCTGAAATATTTTGCACGAAATACACATCAAAAGAACAACAAAAGCACAACAAAAAGGGTTTAACCTCAAAAAAATAATTGATATAATATATGCCATGAGCAGATTAATCGACAAAGTAATACTTTTAGCACTTACAGTCTATACCATATCTCTATTTGTAAATGGTACAGACTACCTTTTATGCTTATATATCGCTATAATCTGCACTTCTTTCAATTACTATCTCTTATCGAGAGAGCAACCTGACTATTCGATGAAGCTTTCTGATATGAAGGAAAAGGCCGCATTCTCTATCGAGACCGCGCTGGTCATAGGCGCCCTAAAGTTTCCGCCACTTATAGCAATTATCCCGCTCATCATATATGACATCGCCTGGAGTCGAAACTACTTCGCCTTTCTGCTCGGGTTAATTGCAATTCTAATGAACTTCAGCTTTCCTTCAGGACTACTCGTGCTGATCATTTCATTTCTCTCGATCATAATGAGTATCAAATCTGAAATGATAGGCAAATACTCAAAGGATCTTAAGAAAATGCGTGACGACAGTTCCGAGAAGACCAGCCGACTCAGGTCCCAGAACACTGAACTGCTCAACGCGAGAGATACAGAGATTTATAACGCTCAGCTTTCGGAGCGTAACAGAATAGCCAGAGAAATACACGATAACGTAGGACACACGCTTTCACGCGCCATCCTTCAAATGGGGGCTCTTCTCGCAATCCATAAGGAAGAACCTATCCACACCGAGCTTGAGGGCGTCAGAGAAACCCTCGACAGTGCGATGAACTCTATCCGCTCCAGCGTACATGATCTTCACGATGATTCTATCGATGTGAAGGCGAACATATCAGATATGGCTAAAGTGCTTAGAGATAAGTTTAATGTCAACATGGATCTTGATATAGGAAATGATACGCCTCGACCTGTTAAGTACGCGATAATCGGTATCTCAAAGGAGTGTATCTCAAATATTATCAAGCACAGCACAAACACGGATGTAGATATCAAGCTGAATGAGCATCCCTCTATGTATCAGCTGATCATCCATGACTACAGTTTAGATCAGACAATCGATTCTGGCAGTGCAAATGAATCTGCCAAGAATAAAAATAATGAAACTAATTCAGAGAACTTTGATGATTATGGAATGGGACTAGAAAATATTCGAAGCCGCGTCGAATCCGTAAATGGAACTCTAAACATTTCAA